>JAHFBY010000235.1 GCA_023249835.1 Elusimicrobiota bacterium
CTTCAGGAAAAAGGTTTTGAATTGGTGGAACCGCAGTATCGTAAAGAGTCGGGCAAATGGGTGGTGCGCTTGTTCGTGGATAAGGTTGACGCGGGGCAGAGTCAGGGTCAGCCCGTCAACTTGCCGCAGTCCGAGGTTAGGACGCATAAGGGTATAACTTTGGGCGACTGTGGAAAGGTTACCGAGTTTGTGGGCGATGTTTTAGACGCTTCCGGATTAATGGAAGTTTCCTATGTTTTAGAAGTTTCTTCGCCCGGCATAAATCGAGCTTTAAAAAACGAATCGCACTTTGCCCGCTGCGTTGGCCAAAAAGTAAAAATATCGCTTTATGCGCCGCTTGCTCCCCAGAGCAATCAGCGCAATTTTTCCGGCCAATTGTTAGAGTGCGCGGACGGGAAGCTGTCAGTGGAGGATATTGTTTCCGGTCGTGTGCAGATCCCCATTTCGGCCATTTACAAAGCACACTTGGATTTAATTTAAAAATTAATTGTAGGACAAGAAGAGATCAAATCTCACTTTTGTCCTTATAGGAAGGATTACGATGGTTGAAACTAAAAACCCATTAATTGGAGCCTTGGAACAGTTGGAACGCGACAAGGGCATTAAAAAAGACGAACTGATAAAAATGATTGAATCGTCTTTGGTCTCGGCGTATCGCAAACATCACGGTCGGATGATGAACGTGGTTGCGGCCATTGACCCTGACACCGCTTTGATTACAGCGCATTTGGTTAAACGCGTGGTGGAAAACGTGGCCAATTCATCCGAAGAGATGACGGTGGAAGAGGCCAAAGCTGTTCAGCCCAACGCTGTGGTGGGCGAAGAGGTGCGAATACCCATTTCCACGGACGAGTTTTCACGCATTGCCGCGCAGATCGCAAAACAGATCATTGTGCAAAAAATTCGCGAGGTGGAGCGCACTTCCCTGTTTGACGAGTTCAGCGACAAAGAATCAAGCCTGGCTTCCGGGACCGTGCACCGTTTTGTGGACCGTAACATTATTGTGGATTTAGGTAAAGCCGAAGCTATTTTGCCCGTGCGCGAACAGGTCCGGCGAGAGCGGTTTAACTTGGGCGAACGCATGAAAGTTTTAGTAATGAAAGTGGAACGGGGCAACCGCGGACCGCAGATCATGGTTTCGCGCTCGCACCCAAACTTGGTGCGCCGGTTGCTGGAAATGGAAGTGCCGGAAATAGCGGAAAATATCGTTGAGGTTTTAGATGTGGTGCGCGACCCGGGGTTTCGGGCCAAGGTGGCGGTGCGCTCGCATAACCCTAAAGTTGATCCCGTAGGCACATGTGTGGGGGTTAAAGGTTCGCGCATTCGTCCGGTGATTGACGAGTTAAGGGGGGAGAGAATTGATTTGATCCCTTGGAGTTCGGAACCGGAAAAATATATTGCTGCCAGCATTGCTCCAGCAAAAGCGCTTTCCGTATCTTTGGCCAAAGACCATTCAAAAAATTGCGAGGTTCTGGTCTCTAATGATATGTATACCCAAGCCATTGGCCGTAACGGGCAAAACGCGCGCCTGGCCTCTAAACTTACGGGTTGGAACATTGATTTGAAATCCGAGTCGCAGAAGCGCGAAGAAGCGGCCAAAACTTTGGAAAACGCGCAAAAAGATTTAAGCGGGATTGACGGCGTAGGAGCCCGTACGGCAGAGGTGTTGATTAAAGGCGGATGGAACACTGCGGAAAGGCTCGCCGGAGCAAACGTTGAACAGTTGACCTCGTTGCAGGGGATTGGGGAAAAGACCGCTGAAAAAATAATTGAGTCCGCAAAGAACGAACTTTTGAGCCGCAAGAAAAGTAAAGCAGAGGTCACGGTTGAACCTGATTTGCAGCCTGAAACTAAAAAGGACGGTGAAAACGTTGGTGAAGAGCCCGAACACACAAGAGGACCCTCAAGAGAAAAACGAAGAGGAAGCCAAAGTTCCCAAAGCGAAAAAGAGCCCGGTAAAAAAAGCGAGAGCAAAAAAAAGCACGCTGAGTAAAGACGAAAAAGCTGCGGAAAAAGAAAGCGTAAAGCCTGTTCTTAAAGCCAAGGCAAAAACAAGCGTTAAAAGTTCTGGTTCCCGCAAAAAATCAGTTAAAGCTTCCGTTGTAGTTGAAAGCTCTGTAACTGAAGCGCAAACGTTGCCCGAGACTCTAAGAGCGCAACCCGTTGAACCTGTTTTGGCTCCTCCTTTAACTCCCAGCGCTCAGTCTGACCTTAAATCACGCGCAAAAACAGTCAAAACAAAATCCAAGCCGGTTGAAGTTGATCCACCGCCAACATTGGTAAACCCAGTTGTTCCGGAGGCGATCGTGCCTGATGAATTGGCCGCGCCTGCTGTTGAGCCCATTGTTGAACAATTGCCTCCTCCGGCGCCACCGCCGGTTGTAAAGGCGGCTCCGCCTGTCTCGGTCCCCAACTTGCCTAAAATTAATTTTAATGAAACCATAACGGTTAAAGATTTGGCGGAAAAAATGAGTTTAAAAGTTGGAGACATTTTAATGAAGTTGTTAAAAATGGGAATTCGCGCCAGTTTAAATCAAAGGTTGGACGTTGACACCACAATTCTCATTGCCGGTGAATTCGGTTTTGACGCGGATTTTTTGCCTATTTATACCGAGGAAGCGATGCTGAAAAAAGAGGTGGAAGATGTTGGCACCCTTTTGCCGCGCGCTCCGATCGTGACGATCATGGGCCATGTGGATCATGGAAAAACTTCTCTTTTAGACGCTATTCGTGAAACAACCGTGGCAGAAAAAGAGGCGGGCGGCATTACGCAGCATATTGGAGCTTATAAGGTCCAAGTAGAAAAAGGTTCGGTTGTGTTTTTAGATACTCCCGGCCATGAAGCGTTTACAGCCATGCGCGCGCGCGGAGCGCAGGTGACCGATATTGTGGTGTTGGTGGTGGCGGCGGACGACGGCGTCATGCCGCAAACGATCGAGGCTATTGACCATGCCAAAGCTGCGGGAGTTCCCATATTGGTGGCGGTCAATAAAATTGATTTGCCGCAAGCTAAGCCTGAACGGGTTAAACAGGAGTTGAGCAATTATGAACTTACGCCCGAAGAATGGGGCGGAAAAACAATATTTGTGGAAGTGTCGGCTAAAAAAAGAATTAACTTGGATAAACTTTTGGAAATGATCGTGCTGCAGGCAGAAGTGTTGGAATTAAAAGCCAATCCTAACCGCCCGGCTCAAGGTATTGTCGTGGAAGCTAAATTGGACCCTAAGAAAGGTCCGATCGCTACAGTGTTGGTGCAAAAGGGCACGTTGCGGGTGGGAAACAACTTTGTGTCGGGTTTAACCAGCGGCAAAGTTAAGGCTATGACGGACGATCACGGACATCGGGTTATGGAAGCTTTGCCTTCCATGCCGGTTGAAGTGTTGGGATTTTCTGAGCCGCCGCATTTAGGCGAAGGCTTAATTGTGGTAGCTACTGACCGTGAAGGTAAAGAGATCGCTGAACGCCGTAAAACCATTAGCAGGGAGTCTATTTTAGAAAAGCGGCGACATATCTCTTTGGAAATGCTCTCAACCGTGGCTAGACAGGGAAAATTGCGCGATTTGAAATTAATTATTAAAGCCGATGTTCAAGGTTCCTTGGAAGCTTTGAAAGATTCCATTGAAAAAATGCCAACCGGAGAAATTGTGGTAAAGGTGATTCATGCCGGCGTGGGCGGGATTACCGAGTCTGACGTTTCCTTGGCGGCGGCTTCAGACGCTGTGGTTGTTGGTTTTTCTGTTCGTCCGGAAGTGGCGGCCGAAGAGTTGGCGCGCCGGGAAGGGGTGGAGATAAAAACATACCGCATCATTTATGAGGTTATCGCTGACATTCATGCCGCGATGGAAGGCCTTTTGGAGCCGGAAGAAAAAGAAATTATCGTTGGACGTTTGGAAGTTCGCGAAGTTTTTAAAACGCCCAACAGTAAAATTGCCGGGTGTATGGTGACCCACGGTAAAATTACGCGCTCTTCAAAAATTCGGCTGCTGCGCGACTCTAAAATTATTTTTGAAGGGCAAATCCATTCATTGCGTCGGTTTAAAGACGATGTTAAAGAGGTGGATCAAGGCTACGAGTGCGGTTTGGGAGTGGAAAACTTTCAAGACGTAAACCGCGGCGACGTGTTTGAAGCGTTTGTAAAGGAAAAACATGCCCGCAAACTCTAATTTCTGTCGTTGACTTCGCAGTTCCTTAAATAAT
>JAHFBY010000236.1 GCA_023249835.1 Elusimicrobiota bacterium
AAATAAACGGTTCCACGCCCTTAAACGTCTATATTGAAGGGACTGCAGAGTCAATAGATACCCGCTGGCTTCAATTATGGCCCAACCCAAGGGCCCGAAAAAACATTGCCGACCTTTTACTGGAACAAGGCCGGTTAAATGGAGAAGAATACTATAGCGCTGCTGATCCCCTGGCCATTAAAATTGAGGGCGTTGAAGAACCCGCTCTTTATGACTCCAACCTGCGCGCTCGAAAACTGCTCACAAAACATAGATCACAAATCAATCAATCCATCGCCGAGTTAAAAACCAAACTAAGTTTAGGTAAAAAACAGCTGTACAGCAAAGAACTGCTTGCTTTAGACGCTAAAAGCATTCAATTCGCCAACAATAAAATTTCCATCAAAGAGTACGGCGCCTTTTTCTTAGCAAAACGGAAGATCGAGTCGAGCGCGCCCGAAACCATAAAATTTCTATCCCTGCTAAAAATCAAGCTTCCTTCCGTGGACGCAAACCGGGAAATTAAAGTCCTGTTGGAAGTTTTGCGGACGAAACCAACAGGCTCAATAAATGGATCGCTGCGCAACCCATCTATCACCCAAATTGAACAATATGAGTTGTTAATTGAATTCGCGCATAAACTAAAAATCTCTGTCCCTGCCCTGGAATCCATAACGCGACATTTGCGCGCAGTTAAATCGATCGCTATCAATGACTTAAGTTTAGAAATTAAAGGTCTGGAAAACGCGCTTTGGGAAGGTCTCCTATTGAACCAAAGTGAGGCGGTGAAGAACATGCGGAAATTGGACCGCGAGCTCCGCTTAGAGGAAAAATTTTGGAACGAAAACTTCTCTCCGAACGATTGGCAAGAGTACCAACAAATTAAAAAAATCAACGAATCGGCAAACATTTTAAATTTGCCCCAGGAAATGCGCTGGAGGATCCTGCAAGAAGAATATTATGCCCTGGCTCTAAAAAGAGACGATGTTTTAACCCTCAACGCATTAAAGAAAATTTCCGCTCATCCTAACCCGGGCAAGGTCTCGGTTCTGATCGCAGGCGGTTTTCATACATCAGGAATCGTTCGCAAACTAAAAGCCAACGGCGTGCCCTACCTAGTGATCCGTCCCCAATTAACCGCAAAGCCTTTTCCCCTTGAACCCCTTAAGTTCACGTTCACCGAATTTAAAAATCAGTTTCAAAACTATACTCAAGTAATCGCAACGTCCGATTATAAATATTCCGCTCCTTTAGCGTCACAACTTAGCAGCGTTCATTGGTTTCCCTTATTAAAAAAAAAGGATGCGGTCTATTTAGCGGGAAGCGTCAAATCAGACAATGAAATTAAACAATTCATCTTAGAATGGAAAACAAACCTTCCCTCAACAGACCGCGCGGAACTTGAAACTCAAGAATTCCTGCGTTTAGAACCTCTTTCGCAAAACACCGACAAAATTACGCAAGCGTTGATCAGCGGTATCAGGATAAACGGCGAACCTGCCGTTCGCCTCTATTGGGGAAAAGAATGTCATCAAATTTTAAAAAGAGTGCCCCCTTTGCAGGTTCTTGCTACGAGCTCTGCAAAAATAAATCAAAATAAAACTAAATCACAGCCAGACCCTAATCTATCCAAAAGCTGGATAACGGGAAAAACCATTGTTTCCTCTGCTCTAGCGTCATTAATAGAGTCCTATTTATTAAACCCGTTGGTTAAGATGAAAACATTAATGCAAACCGGCGAAAAAAATGCGCCTCAAGGATTATTCCAAGTTTCCAAAATGATTTACAAAAGCAAAGGTTTTCCGGGTTTTTGGGATGGAATTTTAGCAAGCTTAGGGCTTTCTGTAACCCAGCGAGTTTGCCGGTTTACGTTCAAAGAAATTTTTGAAAAACAGTTTACACATGATGAATTTGGCCGTTTAAGTTTATGGCAAAATTTAAGCCTTGGCGCTATGACAGGCGCAATGGAAGTAAGCGTGCTCACTCCTTGGGAACTTATCCAAACAAGAGCGCAAGTTGCCGAATCAACCGGAAGAAGCGCGGAAATAGCCAGAGCAATAATTAAAAAACACGGGTACAGGGGCCTTTGGTGGCCTTATATTTTAGGAACAGCACCCAGTCGAATCACGTTCACAACCGTGCTTTTTGGTTCAGTAGAGTATACCAAGTCTGGAGTCGCTCGCCTGTTAACTTTTAACGAAACCCCTCCTTCTACCGGCTTAATTGACTTTCTAGGAGGTTCAACCAGCGGCTTTTTGTGCGTGTTAGCAAACCACTGGATGGACGTGGTCCGTCAAAGAATGAATAAAAACGCGCTCACGGATCCGCGTTACAGTTCGTGGTTCAAAGCGATTAAAGCGACCCGCGCGGATTTAGGATGGGTTGGTTTTACTTTTGGAATGAACACAAGACTTCTACGTATCCCCATTGGCCAAGGTTTAATGTTTTTTACCATGGGATATATCAAAAAAGAATTAGCTAAATTAGATCATTATTTTATACGTCAACCCGGGTTATTCACACTTTGGAAAAAAAGACCGCTGGACATGAGTTCGCCAATTGATCGTGAAGGAGCCAGTAACATTGAAACAAAGTCAACGATAATTGTATTTTTAGCCAACATTGAGAACCTTGCGCGCGGAAAAGGAACTTTGGCAAATTTAACAACATTGCTATCCGAATTAACCATTAACCTCTATAATGAAGCCGCCCCCAATTGGGACGCCCTGGGGTTAGGGGAATTTAGCCCAAGAATCATTGCCGCCTTCAACAAAATCATTATTGGTTCAGCCATTGCTCCAATCCATCAATTAATCCCAAACTGGCAGGAGTTCAAAGACCAGGCGAAGTTATCGCTGTTCATCGCGGTTTTGGCTTTGCATCCAGAAGTTTGGGATGGTAAAAATTGGTCTGCGGGAAATGATTTACAAAAGCAAGGGGTATTGCGTATTTTTGATTCCATATTTGATTCATTCCTCCATAAACAAAACCTCCAAGTGGCGCAGCAAATCCATCGGGACGCCAATGAATTATCTTTACGGCTAGACCTGACCCCAATTAGCCTAAGCTTTGGAGATCAATTGAATTCCGAAACGCTTATCCGCCTTGCGATCACTGTCCAACAATAAAACAGCCGCGCCCTGAATTTTTATACTCTCTCTTGACATTTATTTTAAATCCTGTTATATTAGCACTTGAATATATAGAGTGCTAATATAGAGTTTTGGACAAGGAGGGTGAGGCATGAGAATGGATAAATTGACCATTAAAGCGCAGGAAGCGCTGCAAGAAGCGCAAGAGTTTGCCAATAACCATAGACACCAAGCGTTAACCGCAGAGCATTTGCTCATGGCGCTGCTCGATCAAACCGACGGCGTGGCGTCCCAGGTATTAAAACAAATGGGGGTACCGATCCCATTGGTGCAATCCAACCTCAATAAATATTTAGAATCCCTGCCGCAAGTCTCAAATGCTTCCGGAGCGCCCTTGGGGCAAGTCTATGTCACGCCTGAATTTCAACAAATCTTAGCCCGCGCAGAAAAAATGGCTAAAGAACTCAAAGATGAGTTCACCTCCACCGAACATTTACTTCTAGCCATCGCCGAAGAAACCAAAAGCAAGGCCGGCCAGCTTTTAAACGTACAGGGCGTAACCAAAGATTCTGTGCTCAAAGCGCTGGTGGCAGTGCGCGGCACGCAGCAAGCCAATTCCCCCTCTCCGGAAGAAACATACAAAGCGCTGGACAAGTATGGTCGAGATTTAACCGAGATGGCCCAAGAGCATAAGCTCGACCCCGTAGTTGGCCGCGACCAGGAAATCCGGCGCGTGATTCAGGTTTTAGCGCGGCGGACCAAAAATAATCCGGTCTTGATCGGCGAGCCGGGTGTGGGCAAGACCGCGATTGCCGAAGGGTTGGCCCAGCGCATTGAAAATGGAGACGTGCCCGAATCTTTAAAAGAAAAACGCGTGGTGGCGTTGGACTTGGGCGCGCTCATCGCCGGAGCTAAGTTTCGCGGCGATTTTGAAAGTCGCCTTAAAGCCGTATTAAAAGAAATCACCTCGGCCAATGGCCAGGTCATCCTATTTATAGACGAAATGCATACGCTGATTGGCGCCGGAGCCGCGGAAGGCGCCATGGACGCTTCCAACCTCTTAAAGCCTTTATTGGCGCGGGGAGAGCTGCACTGCATCGGCGCCACCACCATCAA
>JAHFBY010000237.1 GCA_023249835.1 Elusimicrobiota bacterium
AGCGTTTACCGGCATTGGTAAAACTGATTTTTGCTTTGCAAATGGCGTTAAACTGCTTTTTCTGGCAATTTCCCAAACTGTTGTGGAACGACGGAGACGGGGTGAGCGATTTTTTGATTTTTCTGGCGCACGGATCAGGATGGTTAAGCCGTTGTTTTCCTTCTTGGAACATATATTCTAACCGATCTTTATGTGGATCGGTCATGCTTTTGATTATGAGTTTAGCCGTATCGGGCTATTTGCTCAAGCCTAAAGCTAAGGAGGTTTCATGAAATATCAAACATTGTATCTCATCCGCCACGCTGAGTCGCAAATGTCCGGGAAATATTGCGGTTCCAGCGACGTGGGGTTAAGCGATTTGGGGTTAGAACAGGCTCAAAAATTAGGTGTTTATTTTCGAACCATACCCGTTGACGTTTGCTGGACCAGCCAACTAAAACGCGCTCGTCAAACTGCAGAAATTCTCAAACAGGAACGCGGTATGCCCATCCTCCAATATTCTGATTTAGGCGAAATCCATTTTGGTGAATGGGAAGGGCATGAATTTTCTTATGTTCAGGAACAATGGCCGCTCACTTACAATCAGTGGATCCAATCTCCAGCCACAGTGCAAATTCCGCAAGGGGAATCGTTTATGGATTTTTCTTCACGGGTCAAACGGCTGGGAAAAGAGCTGGAGCGCGCTCCGGAAACTAATTTAGTCGTTATTGGACATGGCGGTTCTTTGGCGTTATTGCTTATGTTTTTGTTGAAGAAGCCGGAAGACCAATTTTGGAATTGGGTGATGACCCCCGCTTCGATTACGATATTGCAAAAAGAAGAGCCTAGAAACGCAAATGATTTTGAGATCGTGAGGTTTAAAGACAGCTCATATTTATAAATTTCCAGGGAGGGAAAGGCTATGATTATGGATGAACAAAAACTTTATGAAGCGGTTGCCGAAATTCGACCCATTGCAGAAGAGGGTTACCAGCGCGCTAAGGCGCGATTAGATTCTTTGACCAAGCCTTTAGGCAGTTTGGGTCGGTTAGAAGAGTTAGCGCAAAAGTTATCGGCAATATTGAAGAAGGAAAAACCGGTGCTCAAAAACAAAGCAGTGTTTATCTTAGCCGCTGATCATGGGGTAACGCAGGAAGGAGTGAGCGCTTATCCGTCCGAAGTGACCCCGCAAATGGTAATTAATTTTTTAAACGGCGGCGCGGCGATCAATGTGTTGGCTGCTCATGCGGGCGCGCGCGTTGTGGTGGCGGACTTTGGCGTGGCTTTTGATTTTCCGGAAATGGTTGGGTTAGTGAACTGTAAAATTCGCAAAGGCACGGACAATTTTTCCCGCACGCAGGCCATGAACCGCATAGAAGCGGTTCAGTCTATTGTGAAAGGAATGGAATTGGTGCAAGCCGAATATGCAAAAGGGCTGGATTTGATTGGAACGGGCGATATGGGTATTGGCAATACCGCCTCTTCCAGCGCTATTGCTGCCGTGTATACAGGTAAAAGTCCGGCTGAAGTGACAGGTCAGGGCACGGGCATTGCTCCTGATGTACTGGCTAAAAAAGTAATGGTCATCGAGCGAGCCCTTAGTTTGCACAAGCCTGATCCTCTGGATCCGATCGGCACATTGGCTCAAATTGGAGGTTTGGAGATCGGCGGGATCGCCGGCGTTATTTTAGGCGGAGCGCGTTTAGGGGTGCCTGTATTTTTAGATGGATTTATTTCCGGAGCCGGAGCGCTTTTGGCGCAGGCTCTTTGTCCGGAGTCGGTTTCCTATATGGTTAGTAGCCACCGTTCCGCTGAGCCGGGTCATGACGCCATGTTAAAGAAACTAGAATTGTCCCCGCTGTTAGATTTAAAAATGCGTTTAGGAGAAGGCACGGGCGCGGCCTTGGGTTTCACTTTGGCCGATGCCGCTTGCAAAATTATAAATGAGATGGCCACCTTTGCGCAAGCCAAAGTTTCTGGAAAAAGGAGGCTTGAGGGCGTCCCTTCGTGATCGCAGCTATTCGTCAGCTCTTCTGCGCTGCGCAGTTTTTAACTATCCTCCCCATCCCCGGAAACTGGGTTAAAGAGCCCGGCGATTTATCGAAGTCAATGCGCTACTATCCCTTGGTAGGATTGTTGATCGGCGCGCTGGAATGTTTTTGCTATCTTCTTGCGTCACGGATATTTCCGACCTGGTTAAGCGTAGTGATGACTTTCAGCTTCGGGATCCTATTGACCGGAGGATTGCATTTAGACGGCTTTGCGGATATGTGCGATGGTTTTTATGCCGGTAAAAATCGCGCCGAGATTTTATCTATTATGAAAGACCCTCATGTTGGGACCATGGCGATCTTGGGATTGTTTTGTCTCTTAACCTTAAAGCTTGCTTTGCTGTATGCGGTTGTGGGTCAAATTAAATTGTTGGCCGCATTTTATTTTGTGCCCAGCCTCAGCCGGTGGGTGATGACCGTTTCGGCAAGTTTATTTTCTTATGGGCGTTCCGAAGCGGGTACAGCCCAAGCGTTTGTGGAGGGGGCCGGAAAAGTTGAAATATTCCTTTCTGCTCTTTTCATGGCCGTTATTGCGTATGGTTTTTTTAAGTTCCAAGGTTTATGGATAGCTGGTCTGATACTTGGATTTTGCCTTTTATGCGCAAGGTTTATTGCGCGTAAGCTGGAAGGTGTTACCGGAGACGTTTTGGGCGCATTAAATGAATTGGCGGAAACAGCGGCCTTAATGGCGCTGGCCGGGTTTATGCGCGGGCCCGCATAATGCGAATTGGAATGCACGGCGGAAACCTATCGCTCTTAGCTCCCGAGTTTGGATACCGGCCTGAACAACTTTTAGATTTTAGCGTTAACTTAAATCCTTTGGGTCCGCCCGAATGGATGGCGGCGCTCTTAGCGGAGGCGGTTTCTGATCTTGGCCGCTATCCAGATCCAACCTCGGAAACTTTGCGGAGCGCCATTGCTTTCTCACACGGAGTGGCTACCCAGGGGGTGGTGGTCGCCAATGGCTCTACCGAGCTGATCCAGTGGCTGCCTCGAATCATGCCCAACCCGCGCGCTATTATCTTTGCTCCAACTTTTACCGAATATGCACGGGCAGTGGAGTCGGCGCAGGGGCAGGTCTTTTATTCTTTGGCGCTCAAAAAAGAGAGTTTAGAAAATGGATTAGATTTGGCGTTCATTTGTAATCCAAATAATCCGACCGGGGCAGTTATTTCAAAACCAGAGCTCCTCTCTTGGTTGGATGATTTCGAAGGACACTACCCTGAGGCAATTGCGGTGGTGGATGAATCGTTCCTGCCGTTTGTGCCGGACCAAGAAAATATTTCTCTGGCTGAGGAAACAAAGACGCGGCCGCGGTTGGTGGTGCTGCGCTCCTTAACTAAGATCTTTGGCGTGCCGGGTTTAAGGATTGGTTATTGTTTATCCAGTCCCGAACTTGCGGACACCTTGCGCGAGATTATGCCTTTATGGAGCGTGAACGCCTTTGCTCAAAAATTTGCGTTTAGAGCCCTTAAAGATTTGGAATATTTGAAAGCAGCGCCAAAACATTGCGCCCGTTTGCGCCGGCATTTGGAATTATCGTTAGGAGCGGTTCCCGAAATAAAAATTTATCCCAGCGAAGTCAACTTTCTATTAATTAAATTGACCGATCCTGCCCTGGGCGCAGATCAACTCGTTAGGGAATGCGGTCGGCGAGGAGTGGTCTTGCGCAACTGTAACGATTTCTATGGATTAAGGCCGGACCGCTTTGTGCGCGTGGCCGTAAAAAAAGAAGAGGATCATCAAGTTTTAGCTAAGACGTGGAAGGAAGTGGTAAGCGATGTTGGGTAAAGTAATCATGGTTCAGGGCACGGCTTCCAACGTGGGCAAGAGTTGGGTCGTTACCGCTCTTTGCCGCATGTTGTGGCAGCGGGGTTTGCGCGTGGCGCCCTTTAAAGCGCAAAACATGTCGAACAACTCATTCCCGGCTGCGGACGGTGGCGAGATCGGTCGCGCGCAAGCGGCTCAGGCCCAAGCCTGCGGCGTGGCTCCCTCGGTGTTCATGAACCCGGTGCTCTTAAAACCCACGACCGATCGCAAGTCACAGCTCGTGGTCATGGGTAAAGCGCAGCAATTGTTTAGCGCTTATGAATACCATCTGCACAAAACAAGTTTGCTGCCGGTGGTGCGCGATTGCCTTCAGGCT
>JAHFBY010000238.1 GCA_023249835.1 Elusimicrobiota bacterium
ATGTCGGATGCTACAGCTGAACCCGCCGGCATTTGCCCTGCGCCTTTGCCGTAAAACATCACATCGCCCACCGCATCGCCATCGATCGAGATCGCGTTGTACTCGTTGCGCACAGTTAAAAATGGGTCGTCCGCGGCTAAAAACGCCGGGTGCACGCGCGCAGAAACTTTGCCCTCTTTTTCTTCCGCTAAACCGATCAATTTCAGTCCATAACCGAACTGTTTTTTTGCGGCTTGAATGTCATAGTTATCCAAATTTGAAATCCCCTCGCACTGTACTTGATCGATCTTAATCCAACCGCCAAAGGCCAGAGTAGAAAGGATGGCCAATTTGTGCGCAGAGTCAATGCCTTCAACGTCAAAAGTGGGATTGGCTTCGGCGAAACCCGATTTTTGCGCCAATTTTAAAGCCGCGGCAAAAGAGAGGTTGTTCTCCGACATTTGGGTCAAAATAAAGTTGGTGGTCCCGTTTAAAATACCTTTTATTTTTTTTATCTTGTTGGCAGCCAAGCCTTCGTTGAGCCCCTCAATGACAGGGATTCCCCCGCCCACGGCGGCTTCAAAATAAACCAGTCGCTTGTGTTCTCGAGCAGTTTGAAAAATTTCGTCCCAATATTTAGCCAACACCGCTTTGTTAGCGGTCACCACGTGTTTGCCCGCGCGAATGGCCTCTAGGATAATCGTGCGCGCCGGTTCGTAGCCCCCGATCAGTTCTACGATAATATCAATGTTCGGGTTTTTTAACAGTTCGCGGTAATCTGACGTCATTTGTGAAGCTTGAATGTTCAGCTCGGGAACCTCTTTAATGAACTTATCGCAAAACTGCACCAACTTTAAATCCGCGCCGATACGTTTGGCAATGCCGGATCTCCTATTTTCTAAAATCTTTACAACGCCCTTGCCAACGGTCCCTAGACCGATCATCCCGCAACCCACTGATTTCGTCATTTTTCTTTTCCTTTGGCCAGCATCTTCTTTAAACGCAAAAGCGCGTCATGGAACCGCCGGTCGTGCGTCACCAAAGCTAAGCGGATAAACCCTTCGCCATAAGGTCCAAAACCAACGCCCGGAGCAACCGCAACGCCGGTTTCTTTCAATAATTTTTCCGCAAAATTTAGCGAACCTTCTTGGATATAGGCGTCTGGAACTTTTGCCCACAAATACATGGTGGCCTTGGGCTTGGCCACCTCCCAACCCATTTTGGTTAACCCGTTCACCATGAAATCTCGTCGCTTTTGATAAACCTTGACCGTCTCCTGTACGCAAGATTGGGACGAACGCAGCGCCCAAATGGCCGCTAACTGAATGAACGTTGGCACGCCGTAATCTAAAAAAGATTTCAACTTTTCCAAAGGAGCGATCAGTTTTTCATTGCCCACTGCGAACCCCACGCGCCAGCCTGCCATATTATAGGTTTTAGAAAAGGAATAAAACTCTACGCCCACGTCCCGGGCCCCGGGGGCTTGCAAAAAAGAGGGCGCGGAATATCCATCAAAAGTGACTTCCGAATAGGCGTTGTCGTGCACCACTACGATTTCGTATTTTTTTGCAAACGCCACCACTTCGCTAAAAAATTTAAGGTCCTCCACCACGGCGGCCGTGGGGTTGTTGGGATAGTTAATGAATAAGAGCTTAGCTTTGCGCGCCACTTTTTCCGGAACTTTGGCGAGGTCGGGCAAATAGTTGTTTTCCGCGGTAATGGGCAGAAAGTGCACTTTGCCGCCCACCAGATAAACCCCATTAAAATGAACCGGGTAACCCGGGTTACACACCAAGGCCACGTCCCCGGGATTTAAATAGGCCATACACAAGTGGGCAATCCCTTCTTTGGAACCGATTAAACTTAAAACTTCTTTTTCCGGGTTAAGCTCCACTCCAAACCGCCCCTTGAACCATTCCGCAACCGCGCTGCGAAATTTAGGCATGCCTTTAGCTTGCGGGTAACGGTGCGTGCGGGGGTGATCTTTAACGGATTCGGTTAAACGTTCGATGATGTGCGGCGGCGTGGGCAAATCCGGGTTGCCCATACCCAAATCAATGACGTCCAGTTTTTTGGCGTACGCTTCCTGCTTTAAGGCGTGGATGCGGGACAAAAAGTAGGGCGGCAAATTCTGTAAATTTTTTGAATAAGAAAACATATTATAAAAAAGGGTCTTGCGACTCGGATTTTTCTCTTTCCACCCAATCGGGAACTCTATTCGCGTAACGCAAAAGCAAGTACCCTAACCCTAAACAGGCAAGTCCGTAACTCACTTCAAATCCGCTCCAGCGCAGCCATTGCTCTTGTGTCACAAAATCCCACTTTTGTGGCGAATAATAATTCGCTTCGGGTTCGCCTAAAAACGCATGGAACAATCCCAACACGAACACCGCAAAGCCAACCCCGTTAAAGATCCAGGCAGCGATACAGAATAGTCCACGAACCTTAATTTTTTCCATAGCTATAAACTTCAACTCCCCCTAGCCCCCTTCTTTAAATAAAGAGGGGGGAAACCCATTTAAAGAACGGTATTTGCTCCCCCTCTTTATTTCTGGAGGAGACAAAGTCTCACTCTCGTGCTGTCGCAAAAGAGGGGGTTGGGGGGGGAGTTAATCTTTTGTTAAAATGCGTTTGAAGGAAAGACTGGGCTTAAACGAAACTTTTTTTCCTTCCGGCAAATAAACAGTTTCACCCGTTTGCAAGTTTCTTGCGGGCTTGGCCTTTCTAATTTTAAACCGAAATGTACCCAAACCGCTCAAAGTGACTTTTTCTCCCTGTTTAACACATTCGGCAATTGTCCGTACCAACGCTTTAATGACGCGATTGGTTTCCGATTGTCTAACCATTGACCTTTGCGCAACTTTTTCTACCAGGTCCTTTTTTTTCATGGCTTTGCTAGACCTTCCTTCATCCCTTATAGAACAGGATTGAATTGATTCATATATGGCAGCTTACGGCTAACTTTTTTGGTCTCTTCTTCGCCGCTCAGAAGTTCAGTGGTGACGTCCCAAAGCCCTTGGGTCAAAGCGGCCCGGAACTGTTCAGAAAGGCTGACAGCAATGGAGCCCCACTGCCAAACGAGTTTTTGATTTACCAAGTCTAGAGACAATTCCAGTTCTGGTTTTTCCTCTACTGCGCGCATCAAGGACTCGATATCCTTGGACTCGGCCCTAACCGCGGGAATGCCTAATGCCGTGCAGTTACCGGCAAATATTTCGGCAAAAGACTCGCCCACCAACGCTTTGATCCCGTACCTTAAAATTGATTGTGGCGCATGCTCTCGAGAAGAACCGCAACCAAAATTGCGGTTCACAATCAAAATAGAGCCGCCCTTGTATTGAGGTTGATTGAGGGGATGGACCTTTGGGCTCTGGTCCGCGTTATAGCGAGCGTCATAAAAAAGATATTGGCCCAACTCGTCAAATGTCACACACTTCATAAATCGAGCAGGAATAATGCGGTCGGTGTCAATATCGTTGCCGGGCAGCGGAATCCCTCGTCCAGACATCGTTTGAATTTTTTTAGAATCCATAAATTAAATCCATTCCCGGACGTCTACGAGGCGACCATGGATCGCAGCCGCAGCTACCATCGCCGGGCTCATCAACAAGGTCCGTCCCGTTGGACTGCCTTGCCGCCCTTTGAAATTTCGGTTGGACGAAGAGGCGCAAATTTCGTTGCCGTTCAGTTTGTCCGGGTTCATCGCCAAACACATGGAGCAGCCCGCCTGCCGCCAATCAAAACCAGCTTGCCGAAAAATTTCCGGCAGCCCCTCTTTTTCCGCGGCTTTGGCCACGGCTTGCGATCCGGGCACCACGATCGCCCGCACGCCAGAGGCGACCTTGCGCCCTTTTGCCACTTTAGCCGCTTCTTTTAAATCCGAAAGCCGCCCGTTCGTACATGAGCCGATAAAGGCAACTTGAATGGGGAGCTCTTTAACCAGCGCGCCGGGAGTGAAACCATTGAACTGATAAGCTTCCTGCACCGTGGATTGATCCAGAGCCGGGCAATCCTCCACTTTAGGAAACCGCTCATTGATGCCGATCGCCTGGCCAGGGTTGATCCCCCAGGTGACCATGGGCACAATCGCATCTCCGTCTAAATCCACTTCATCGTCATAATGCGCGTCTAGGTCGGAAGCCAAGGAAGACCACCATTTCAGGGCGTTGTCAAAAGTTGTTCCTTGCGGAGCAAACT
>JAHFBY010000006.1:0-13086 GCA_023249835.1 Elusimicrobiota bacterium
GATGCGCAAGCGCAGTTTTATGTCAGCATCCATTATGAACGCGGACGGGGCATTGCGCAAAGCGACAAAGAGTCTCTCAACTGGCTGCTGAAAGCCGGGCACCAAGGTTATTCCGGCGCTTTTTCTTCCTTAAGCAATGTTTATACGATAGGGGAACACAGCGTTCCTAAAGACCCGGTGGAAGGCTATGTTTGGCAGTACGCTTTTTATCTTTCTGGGGGTAGCAGCGGCAGCACAGCCCGCATCTCCGGCAGAGAAAATAGCGTGGTGGTGGTGCAATCTAACGAATACGCAATTAGCACGGAGAGCATCTTAAAAATTCTAAAAATGATGGAAACCAACATGACTCAGGATCAAATCGCCAACGCTCAAGCCCGCGCCAAAAGCATCCTCAAAATAGCCCCGAAATGAGCGGATTCAAACCCCTCCAATAAACTACAGTGGTTTATTGATTGAACATATTCTATAATACGACTCTCATGGACCTTGTTCCACGCCCTATACCTTCAGGCATAGTCAGTTCTGCGTCTATCGTCAATGGACTAATGAGCATCGTCATTCCGGTTTATAACGAAGCCGGAAAAATAGGCAATGACATTCAATCTGTTTGCGGCTACTTTAAAAAAGATTTTGAACTTATTGTCATCAATGACGGGAGCACGGACAAAACGGAACAAATATTAAACTCATATATGAAAAAAATATCGCAATTAAAGGTTATTCATTACGCTCCCAACCGCGGCAAAGGTTTTGCTGTGAAAACAGGGGTTTTAACTGCCCGCGGCGAATGGATTTTATTTGCGGACGCGGGCGGCTGCGTCCCCTTCTCTGATGTTGAACAGGGCTTGAAATTAATCCGCGCCGGCGCCGATGTCGCTATCGGGTCCAGACATTTGCGGGACTCAATGATTAAAAAACCGCAGCGCCTCTATCGACAATGGGGCGGAACGCTCTTCCGGAAAATAGTCCGCACCTTATTTTCCATTGGCGATATTCAAGACACCCAATGCGGCTTTAAGCTATTTAAGCATCAGGCGGCCCGTTCGCTATTTTCCACTCAGAAAATTGAAAAATTCATGTTTGACCTGGAATGGATACAAAAGGCTGTTTATTCCGGCATGGACTTAAAAGAATTTCCAGTGCACTGGAACAGCGATGGAGACTCCCGATTTAATCCAACAAGCGGAGCTTTGCGCACGCTTTTGGATTTAGCGAGAATTAAGGCGCAATTATGATCATCACTCGCACGCCTTTCCGAATCACCCTAGGCGGCGGCGGAACAGATATTCCATCCTACTACTCGCAGTTCGGCGGATTCATTTTTTCCGTAGCTATTAATAAGTATATGTACATCAACGTAAACCGTCCAGTCGTGGACAATTTGATCCGGGTTAAATACACCAAGTCAGAAATCGTTGAAAGCCTCGAACTGCTCCAGCACGATATTGCTCGCGAAGCGTTGCGGATGAACCAGTTGAACAATGGGATAGAAATCATCTCTTTGGCGGATATCCCCGCAGGTTCGGGTCTAGGATCATCAAGCTCTTACGCCGTTGGACTGCTCAATGCCTTGCACGCGCTCAAACGAAACTATATTTCCCTGCATGAGCTTGCTGAGGAAGCCTGCCGCCTGGAAATTGATTTATTAAAAAGGCCCATTGGCAAACAAGACCAATACATGGCTGCATTCGGCGGACTCACTACGCTTGAAATTGAACGCTCTGGAAAGGTTCAGGTGACACCGGTCAAGGTCCCGCCGGGCGCCCTCAATGAACTGCAGCGCAATTTACTAATGTTTTATACCGGGACCACGCGGGAACAACTGGAAATTCTAAAGGAACAGGATCAATCTGCCAAAGAACAAAAACAACCTGTGCTGGACTGCCTGCACGAGATTAAAGAAATCGGGCGCAAAATAAAAGAGTCCGTTGAAAAAGGGATCCTAACCGAGGTGGGCCGCCTTTTTGATCAGCATTGGCAACTCAAAAAAAAACTTTCTTCCAAAATATCTAATGAACGATTTGACGATATTTATAGGTTGGCAAAAAAAAACGGCGCATTGGGCGGCAAAATTTCCGGCGCCGGTGGAGCCGGTTTTTTCTGCTTTTATGCGGAAGATAACCAAAAACAACTGCGCAACGCTTTGACGCAATCCGGTTTAGTGGAAATGCAATACCAATTTGATTTTGAAGGCACAAAAGTAATGGCAAATATTTAATATGGGCAAGCTATGAAACTGAAGGGAAAAAACGCATTAATTACGGGGGCTGGAAGAGGAATTGGACGAGCCATTGCTTACGCCCTGGCTCAAGAAGGAGCTAACCTATCCATAATTTCCCGCACTAAAAAAGAATTGAACGACGCGCGCCAAGAGCTTCAAAAGCAAAACGTTCGAGTCCTAGCTTATACCGGCGATATATCAAAATTATCAAATACGCGCGCCTGGATAAAAAAATCAGCGCTCCAATTTGGGCGCATTGATATTTTAGTTAATAACGCTGGAATTTATGGTCCCATTGGGCCGCTAGAACAAACAGATATGGCCCAATGGAAAGAAGCCATTGAGGTTAACCTAATGGGCACAGTCTATGCCACCCGCGAGGTTTTACCCTTAATGATAAAGCAAAAAGCCGGGAACATCGTTAACCTTTCTGGAGGCGGCGCGCTATATCCATCTCCGCGCTTTAGCGCTTACAGCGCTTCAAAAGCAGCGGTTGTTCGTTTTACCGAAACCATGGCGGAAGAGGCGAGAGAACACAACATCCGCATTAATGCCATATCCCCCGGCAGCGTGAACACCAAGTTTTTGGACGTTGCCTTAGCCGCAGGCAAGGCCTGCGGTAAAGAACATTACGATAAGTCAATCGAACAAAAAAAATCCGGCGGCGTTGCGCCGCAAAAAGCCGCGGAACTGGCGGTTTTCCTCTGCTCTAAGGATTCATACCCGCTCACCGGCAAGGTTATCAGCGCCATTTGGGACAATTGGAAAAACATTCCCGAGCGCATGCAAGAATTTGAACGCACCGCGCTTTACACCATGCGCCGAATAGATGAACATTTTTTTATTCCGGTAAAAAACAAATGAACCCGATGATTCCGATATTTGGAGGAGTTCTATTTTTCATTTCGTTAACCGTTCATATTATAATTTGGCGGATAAAAAAGCCCAAAAATGACGTTGGCGCGCTTTTCTTCATTTTAATGATATTGCCCACTTTACTATTAATCCTCTTTGGATTAGGTTTTGCGCTGGCGCAAGGCAGAACCGACTTGGTTTTCTTTTCATCCTTAACCGCGGTTGCTCTATTTTACTTGTCGCTCGGATCAGCCTATATCCAAACCTACCCTGTAGTGCAAGCTGAATCTCCTTCGCTGGAAATATTGCTGGCAATTGACCAAAAAATGCCGCATGGCCTAACCGAAACGGATATCCTCAAGTTGTTTGACAATTCCACTCTTGTGCAAAAGCGGATGCAGGACCTGATCAACACCAAATTGATTATTGAAAAAAACAACGCCTATCACCTATCCAATACCGCTAGCCACATAATACGGTTCTTTCATCTTTACCGAAAAGCCTTGGGGCTGGAATTTAATGTGGGATAACCAATGAGCGCCAATCCGTTTACCTATGTAATTATTTTAGCATTGAGCCCTGTAGTTATTTTTTTAGGGCACACGTTTCTTTCCCGCCTTTTAAAAGCTGTCCCCAGACAAGTTACGGCCGGTTTAGCTATGATTATAGGTTTTTTTCCGGTTGCGGCGTTAGAATGGTTATTTATATTAAAAAATAGCGCTTTATCTCATCCTGATTTCAAGGCGGGCATGATTTACTCAATTTTTGTTTATTCCAGCATCGCCTACTCATATTTCCATTTATTCAACATGAGTGAAACAGCCCGGCGAATAAGAATTTTTCACGAAATTTATAAAAAGGGATCTGTCACTCGAAAAGATATTGAAATTTTATATGACAGCTCTCAAATTGTCGGCATACGCCTAATACGTTTAGAAGATACTGGGCAGCTCGTTAAAATTGGCAATTTTTATAAAATAAAAGGACGTTCATTGCTTTGGGTCGCAAAAATTATAAAAATTTGGGACACCCTTTTAGCTCACCCCCGTCCGATGTAAAACCTTGCATGTCTAACAAGAAAATTTATTACGAAATATTTCATTCCACATTTGTGCACTCTGGACTGCGCGCCATTTTCTCTTTGATTACAGCCGGATGTATGCTGGTTATCATTCGGGTAATGGGTCCGGAAGAATACGGCAAATTCTCGCTTATCCTTCAACTCGCTGTAACCAGCGGACTATTTCTATCTTGGGGATGGTCGGGCACTTTAGGCAAGTTCTTACCTGAACTCACCGCGCCCGAAGATAAACGCAGGCTTTCCTCTCAAGCCATGGAAATAACAACCCTTTCCATCTTCTTATATGCGCTTGGTTTCTACGCAATCTACTTTTTTCGTCCCGGAATACTTCCGCTAGAAATAAAAGAATTAGCCGGATCCATCGTGGCCTTTGCCTCACTATTTGGCATAACCAATGTACTGCAAGGCATTTACCGCGGTCAAGGCCGCTTCATTGAATGGTCTATTTTAGATGGGTTAAATAACGTCACTTGCAGAATATCTGTTTTGGGCATTATGTACTTGCTTGGTTTTAAATATCAAATTGCTTTTTATGTTTTTGTAATCACAACGCTTTTATTCGCTATTTACAGTTTAATCCAATTGCGGGGCGAAATTCACTTAGTTGAGATTAAACTTGAAAAAAATGTTGTTAACTTCGCTATGATCTCACTGGTGGGCTCTTTTGTTTACATGGGGATCAGTTCTATAGACGCCGTGCTTTTGCGCACTCTGTTAAAAGATGCGCGGGCAGTGGGTTATTACTTTGCCGGAATACGCATCCCGCAAATTTTTCAAAGTTTAGTGATTGCGCCTCTATCTATACCTTTCATATATTATTTCACCCATCCGCGCACTTACCAAACACGAGAAAAGATCATTGACCTCGGAACGCGAACCTTGGGGTTTGTCTCCGCAATTGTATCTTTAAGCCTTTTTAGTTTCGGAGGACCGATAGTGTCTTTATTTTACGGACATTTTTACGGGGAAAGCATCACGGTTTTAAGAATTTATTCGTTTATGTTTTTCCTATATGGAACAACGTCACTTTTCGCTCCATACTTTGTTTCCATTAACAGATTTCACGTTATATTAATCAACACCATATTCACTTTGATTTTTATGACGATTATGGATTATTTTTTTATACCGATCTGGCGGGCCGCCGGCCCGGCGCTGTCAAACGTACTTTCAACAGCCCTGCAAAACTATATTTATATCCACATCTTAAGCAAACACGGCATCCCGTTTGCCAAGGCGAACTTGTTATTGGCTATTGGCGTAACCTTAAGCGTATTCATTGAGCTTTATTTAATTCCATTTTCCTCCGTGCCTGTTTTTATAACATTTTGTTTGATTGCAAAGATATTTTCGAAAGAAGAAATAACCAGCGTTAAAAAAATTATTATGGACAAGAAGGAACGGACTGCACTTGCGGAGAACTAAAAGCGAATTTATTTATAAGTAATATCTTCCTCTAAATTAAACAAAGCCCACCCAGCGTCAACTTCACTTTGTAGTTTATAATGCGCAGCGATATATTGATTTACTACGCCCGTATCATTTCTATCAACTAACCCGAGAATCTTTAATTTAGGATTAAAAATAGGGTACTTAAGCGCTCCTTCCTTGCGATAAACCTGCATTTCTCCTATCTTCTTTTTTAGCGCGTCCACTGTTTCACCGCCGTAATAATCAATGCGGCGCTGCGCATAATACTCGGTAAAGTCCTGGGGCAACGAAAAAAGGCGCGGCGCTAAAATAATATCCCCGTAGTCAGACGTGGTTTTAAATTTTTTAGCGATTTGAACATAACTGTATAATTGCTCCTGCGTTAAAAACATTAATTCTCCCATTATAATGTTGTTATGAGCGTCCATTAAGTTGGGATAAGCCTTATAATATTTCAAATTTAAGATCATCGGACCCCAAACCAAGCCAATCCCAAGAAAAACTCCGCCAAGGCGAAACTCCCGAGCAACCTTACGATCTTGATAAAGGTTAATCGCCCCATCTAGCGCTAAACCAAATAAAAGGCTAAGGATCGGCAACAAATGCAGCGGGGTATAAGAAAAGCTTGCCGCGTGATTGGGAAAAACGATCCACCACGAAAAACTGGGTATTGCAAAAATAATTAATATTTTATTAAGCGTCAATCGATCCCTAATACCTTCCGTTATCTGGGCAATATCCGCTTTAAAATACTTTAAGAGGGCAATAATCCCATACATCAAAAATAACATTTCAAATCCAAAACCATAATTCCAACGCTGAAGCTTCACTTGTATTTCTCTGAAGAAATAGGTGATAAAGGACAAAACACTAAAGAACCCTTTATAAAACGGCAACGTTTTCAGACCGAAACTATTAAAAAGCGCGTCAAACTGGTTATATCCATATTTTGCCAACGCCATTTCCCCTTGCAAAAAGTGCAACGCAAATCCCAGCACAGGGGCGCTGGCGAATAACAACAATTTGCCAAAAGGAAGTTTCTTTTCAGAAAAATAATAATATAAGACAAAAAACGGCGGATAAAATAGTATATAGTCAAACGCCTGAAACGAATCCAGTAAAAGGAAAGTCCAAATTGCAGATAAAAATAAAGAGGATCGCAATCGATTTTTTTCCTTGGTCTCGTAACTTAAAAATAAAAACAGTATCGTAAACCTAAAAAATTCACAATAAATGCTGTACGTGGAAACGCTGTCGATAAACTCTAAATACCCCATTGAACAGCCGCTGAAAACAGCGGCAATAAAAGCGACTCTCTTCGAAAAAAAGAACCCCAACACCAAATAGAGACCGAGGAGCGCAAGGGTGCCGCACAGGATTGAAAATGCTTTTAAGAGCCGGACGTCCTCCCCAAACCACCGAATTAGCAGTCCGTTAATGATAACGCTAAGCGGCGGGTAGCGGGTATAATAACCTACGGGCGAACACAAACCTCTCACTTTACCCAAGTATCCCGGGTGATGGTAAATTAAGAAATAATGCGTCCTAAACCCTTCGTGAGCAAGGTGGATGGAAGAATTAAGGTGCCCGGCATCAGCTTCTGCCCAAGCGCTCCACCGCATTTCATAGCGGATACGCGAAACACTGTACCCAAATATAAGAAAAAGGAACAGGACGATGAACACGTCCCACTTATTTCTACCGTTAATTAAATTAGAAAAAGTCATTTATTGTAGTGAAAGCGCTTCCGAATATTGTGAAGAGATATTTTCACGGTCAACCGCCTCATCCCAAACATTGCAGTTTTCACAAAGGCTGATACACTTTTTTTGTCCTTTTAAGTGGTGGTCGCGCCTCTCGTTCATAACTTTAGACTGCCAAACCTCTTGAATGGAATGAGTGGCCACGCTGCCGGTCGGATACTTATTGTTATAATCCACATTGCAGAGAGGAACGTCTCCGTTCGCAAAGATAACCAACAACGACCAAAGGGCTACGCAAGGGAGCCCCAACTCATAACTATTGGAAATGGGTTTAAATCGGTTCAATTGCCCGCCCCAATTAAATATGTTATGGAAATAAACGCGGTCATGTGCAGAAATTTTTTTTGACCAATACTCATTATACTCCGGCCACTCGTCCTTGTTGCTCTCTTGGCGGATCATCCGCACCCAAATTTGAGTTTGCGGCCGAATTTGATTGCGAAGTTTAATTAAACCGAGCGCATTTTCCAGGACTTCTTCAAAATTTAAACGAACGCGGATACTCTCAAAAACTTCTTTCTTTAAACTATCGATCGATAAAATTACAGTGTCAATGCCGGCTGTTAATAAATCTTTTGCCTTGGACGCGGTCAATAACGAAACGTTGGTGCTAATCCCGACGTTTTTAATCCCCCCCTCTTTCAACAGGGCCACTCGGTCAGCCAACTTCTTGTCGATTAAAGGCTCTCCGTCCCGGTACAAACTGATGCGCTTTATTTCATTGCTATGTTGACTGACTTCTGCGGCTATTTTTTTAAATAATTCAAAACTCATGGTGGGAGTCTTTCTCTGCCAATCGTCTATCGTGCACATCGGGCAGCGCGCGTTACACGCGTTAACCGTTTCAATTTCCAAATATCGTGGAAACGCTATTAAATTCTCATAGGTTTCATTTGGACTAATTCTCCGCACTAAGTACTCTTTGCCCCTGTCTAATTCCATAGTTATTCCTTTTTATACTGTAAAGTGGACTGCGTTGTCAACCCGTTTTTTTCCCGCATTTTTTACTGCATTATATGCGCAAAACTTTCTTCATTTCTTCTTTATACTTAATAATGGCTTCCATATTGCTTGGCTCCGGAGCCCAGGACGGAAAAATATCAGAGTGCGGCGTAAACGGCCCCGGTTTAGACTCGTGATAGACTACAATCCCTGAGATCGGCATTACCGCGTGGCAAGTGTTGGCGTCAACTCTATAAATAAAATTTTCATCGGCCCTTAAAATCGACGCATTAATAACTACCCCCTGCGCTCCAAAAACAATAACCGCCATAGACCCTTCAATAATATGAAAAGTTTCTCCTTTAGATGGGTGCTGGTGCGGACGATAATATTTGTCTGCATGCTCTAACACGATCATATTGTGAAAAACAGCGTCCGGGTCATTATGCATGCATAGGCGCACATTCTTTTCGCCCCGCAAAGCAAAGGCGACCTCTTTCAACTTTTCTATCTGCCGTTTCCCGACTAAAACAGGCGCGTTCTTACAAAAAAATGATTTTGACCTGGCCCCATCGTCAATCCAAACCATTTGCGAATCATCTAAACTTAGATCAATATTATTGGCGGCAATCATTTTTTATTTCCCCCCTTGCCAAAATCATCTGCTCACAAAGGCGTTCTGCGCGATAGTTTTGCATACATCTTCAACCTTATGCATCTTCAATTGAGTTAAAGCGGTCAATTTTTTTGAGCACAAAGATACGTTCAGCGGCCATTTTTCACTCAATTTAAAATCATGTAAACTGCAGGAAACAGTATTCACCTTAACCGGCGCATATTTCCTTAGTTCATCTAAAAACAATTCCAAAAACTGAAGCCGGCTGGCTGGTTGTCCATTGGAGAAATGGAAAACTCCATTAACGTCCATTTGAATAATTCGCAGCAAGGCATCAACCAAATCTCCTACATACATTGGCGAAAAAATTTGATCGTGCGCGCAGTGGATGTCCTTTTGCTGCTTAACCGCGCTCAACCAATTGGTAAAAAGAGTGCCGTCATTTTCTTCTGCGCCATAAATTTTTGCCAACCTAGCGACGACATATTCTTTACAAGACCCTTCCAAATATTTTTCCACCTCAACTTTCTGCTGTCCATAAACGATCACCGGGTTAACGACGTCTGTTTCTGCGTAATTTCCATTCTGGCCGTCAAAAACAAATTCGGTGGAGGCAAAAATGGGTTTAATATCCCAAGAACTTAATGAATCAATTATTGATTTAATGGAGTCCACATTGATTGCATAGGACTTCTTTACATTCGCGGCGCATGTTTCCGGATTTTTATCAGAAAGCAAAATAACAGCATGGGAGATTTCTTCGGGCACGCTAACGACTTCGGACAACCGCATCCGCAAAGCGTCAAAATAAACGCTATGCTTAATGGGTTGTTGGAAATGAGTGGCAATGGCTCGGGTTGGCCCCAGCCTGGAAAAAAGGTGTCGCCCTACAAAACCAGACGCTCCTAATATGAGTATCTTATCACGATTCATTTTTCAATGTATATTTTATTGATTGTACTAAAATAAATAGCCGTAAAACAAACCGCTTGAATTAACGATATGATTAAAAACAGAACTCTAATTAGACTGCTTAATTTTTCTTAAACCGCATTTTAAAAATTGTGTAAAGGCTGTAAGCAACTGAGAAAATATTGGATAATCGAAACGCTGAAACCTCTCCGGCAGTCCTTACCGTTATTGAGTAGGGCACCTGCACATAAGTCTGCGATTCTCTAAGCAATTGAGAAATAACTTCTGCTTGATAGGCAAAACCGGCCCCGGCAACTTTAAGTCTACGAACATTTGCAACCTTGTGCACAACCGGGCCGTTATAATAACGGATATTTTGTCCATTTAAAAGATTAACAATCGCGGTAAAAGTAACAGAAATAACTCTTCGCGCCACAGAACGAACAGCCGGATTTTCGATATAGGGGATAACGATATCAGCTTGACCAATTTTTTTCAATATCCTAATGGAGGTGTCCACCGGAGTGCAATTATCCCCCGGATAATAAAGAAAATATTGCCCTTGCGCTTGATTTGTTGCCACAAAATAGTTGTGCCCTAATCCCATATTCCTGTCATTTTTTATTAACCAAACGGGAAGGTTAGGGTTCGCTGATTTATAAGATTGGACCCTGGCGCTGGTTTGATCAGCCGAACCGTCATCCACCACTAATATTTCATATGTAATATTTAAACTTTTTACGACCTGCTCAATGCTTTGCAAAGTAGGCACAACGTTATCTTCCTCATTGTAACAGGGTACATAGAACGTAACAAGAGTATTGGGTTGAGGCTGCTCAGCCATTAGCTATAAAACAACCTTTGAGTATTTTTGCATAAAAACATTCACCCGTTCCTTAACCTCGTTTAACCTTTCTATTTTCTGTTGTTCAATAGATTGCGACTCTAAAGCAAAAGATCTGCGCGTGGTTCCCGATTTAGAAAATATATTCAAAAGTATGCAATACCAACGGACAAAGTGGACGGGCAATAAAATACGCGACCGTTTTAAAAATTCATCGGGATATACAAGTATGGAAGCTATAGATTTAATGAAGGGTTCAAAATAGTCTAGGGACACGGGCACTTTTGGGGCAGAAAAAAACACGCACACCATCTTTGCGGGGTCATCCCAACCCGCGTACTCAAAATCAACAAACTTAAGGTCTCCGCTTGGAGTTCTTAACACGTTATGAAATCCAATATCGGACTGAGAAAGACAACGGTCCTGTTCATCTACTGAAACGTCCACATCCAGCTTAATCGCGGAAACTTGACGTAAGACTCCCTCGCGGACCATCTCCCATAAAGGCCCAAGCTCTGTATTGATCCAATTTTTGGCTTCTTGATCAACGGCAAGCTCCGCGTCTATTCCTTTGAGCATTTCCATGCGCCAAGCAACGCACTGCAAGTGATCTCTAATTGAATAACAAGGCTCTGAAGACTCAATTAGCTCTTGCGCACGACTATCCCGCCGATGCTTATTTAATTCAATGATAAAATCCTGAACCTGCCGCATATCTTTCTCCAAAATTTTATTTTCAACTATTGGAGCACCTTCAATAAATCCATATAATCCAATGTGCGCGGCATCATCCTTTGCAAGCGGTTGGGGAACCAAACGAATCCCATTGTCCCAAGCGTAGCGGCAAAAAGAAAATTCAACTTTTAAGCGGTTGCGCTCATCGTGGCTCCCATGAAAATAATATTTCAATAGTAGCGGATCGCCCTCTCCCATAACCTTAAAGACTTGATTATTCGTGCCGCCGGAAAGCCGAGAAAGCGTAAACGGGCCTCTCCATCCGCAACCCATAAGTATTTTTTTTAATGCGTTTAGAGTGTCTTGTGGAATTTCATTTGCCATATTCAATTGCGGCGCAACGAGAGGAGCAAAATCGTGAATATCTGCTTGAAATAAGGAAGAGGTCAAATTAATTTTTTTTCTGGAAAAGCAAGGTCATCTCAACGCTAACCCTGGTTTTCATTCCTTGATTTAAGGCTCCGCCATGCAACAATTTATCGTTAAAAATAACCATCTGCCCGGGCTCGGTATTTAACAACTGCGCTACGACCCCGCTAGCTTTTTCATCAAATTGAGGTTTGACAAAACCATCTCTTTTTTCTCCATGAAAATCCCAATCTTGCAAGTGCGAACCGGGCACAACCCTAAGGCCGTTAAACCCGGGCTCGCAATATACCGGTATCCATATTTTTACGCGGTCTTTTTCATTGGGCTTTTCGCCGTGGCCAAGCTCCCAAAACCAAGCGTCCGCATGCAACGGCCCAATATCATCCTTAGCATTAGGCCTGACAATTCTCCAATAAATCTCGCCCCAACCCGACTTTTCTTCTTGGCTGACTTCACATTTCCCAAACTCTGTTTCCATCTTTTTAAAAAAACTCATCGCGCACATGGCTTCCATCGCAGGTTTTGACAATATCCGGGCAACTTTAGGCCAAATAGCTTTATGGTCGATTAAGTCTGCCTTTTCATGATAATGTTCCATGCCAATGGCCTCAAAAACCTTTACCTTTTCCGGATAAGCCCGCTCAATAACCTCCAACCACTGCTTTATTATTAAAGAGCGCACTATCCCCAACTCTTGCTCGGAAAGTTTAACCTCAGTAGTGAACCCCTCCGCACCAAAAACTTTATTCCAAATATTGCAAGGTTTATCCGCAGTGATCATAACTTTTATAGATCAAGGTTTATGAATATAACTCAACGGCTGCTTTTGAATTTCATTTAAATTGCTCTTTATCCACTCAATTGTTTCGGTAACGCCTTCTTCCAAACTTATCTTACCCTGCCAACCCAATGTTTCCTGCGCCTTTGCGCTGTCCAACAAATAAGCGGAATCTTTACCTAACTGCTCTTGGGCAACTTCTACATGATCGGCAAAAGAAACGCCCAGCTTCTCAGCTATCATTTGAACCAAATACAATATGGAGATATTCCTAGGGGTGGAAAAATGATAAATTTCGCCGGGCGGGGCTTTACGCGCCACTAAGAGAGTGCCCTCCACAACGTCGCGAATGTGCACAAATGAGCGGACCGATTTTCCACCCCCGTGCAACTCAAGTTTTTTGTTGGTTAAAAAATAAAGTATGGTTCGGGGAATAATACGGTAAAGCTGTTGGCCCGGTCCATAAACGTTGGCCGCGCGCGTAAAAACCACGGGAAAATTATACGTTTTAAAAAACGCCATTAAATTCATATCGCAAG
>JAHFBY010000006.1:13096-13657 GCA_023249835.1 Elusimicrobiota bacterium
CGGCGTAGGGGGTGTTCGGCTGATAATTTGTATGCTCTTTAATTAAGCTTTGACAACTGCCGTACAATTCAGGAGTAGAAATATGCACATATTTTTTTAGAAACTCGCATTTCCTTAGCTGGTCATAGAGCTTAACGGTGGAAACGACGTTGGTCATCATCCAATGCTCGGGAAACAACCAACTCTCAGCGGTCATGCTCTGCGCGGCAAAATTCACAACATAGTCCGGCTTAAAATCATTAATTAACTTCATTATTTCAGAGGTGTGCTGGTTCAAATCCAACTGAAAAAACTTAAATTGTTCAAGATTTTTTTTATTGTTCCATAAGTAAGGCAAAAATAAAGGGTTGGGTTGTCTTGAACGGCCTACCCCGATCACCTCGCAACCCTGTTTGAGCACACCGTCCACGAAACTAGCCCCGGAAAAAGAATTGCTGCCAATGACAAATATTTTTTCGCTCATGGGATACCCTACCGCACGTTTTTCTGCTTCATCCAATTGATGTTATAATAGTGTTCGTCATCCCGTAAAACCCCGTCTTTAAATTTTTGAATAAGTTC
>JAHFBY010000006.1:13667-14071 GCA_023249835.1 Elusimicrobiota bacterium
CTTTTTATCCAGCATAAAAAGATAAAGATCCGTAATATCATCAATATGAATATTGGGCCGCGCTTGCGATCCGCCAAAAACAGTAATAACGCCCTTAGTTAAAGCCTGCACGGTCAACAAATTTACCGATATATCTAACCGCATCCGATCGGAATAACCGCACACGGTCGCCGGACGAACAATTTGCATCGTCATTTTATCGCTATAACTCAGCAAAACGCGTTCGGCAACCATCTTCGCCTTATTATATTCTGAGATCGGCTTTAATTCCAAATCTTCGGTTACCTTTGCCTCTGACTTAACTCCATATACGCTGCCGGAAGAAGCGTAAATGAATTGTTTAATTCCTTTGCGGACGGCATGGTCAGCCAATTGCATTGAACCCAGAGCAATCACTTCCCAGG
>JAHFBY010000007.1:0-2038 GCA_023249835.1 Elusimicrobiota bacterium
TCATCGCTTCTGCCGCCCCCATCTCCACCAACTTTTCTGTTACCGCTTGCCCCATGTCCTGGCCATTTAGACGCGCAATGATCACTGCGGTCAATAGTTGTAATGGCCGAAACACCGGGTTGATCCGGCTTAACTGCGATAGCGCTAGGTCCGCAACCTGGCCCACAACGTTTAAAGTTTCGCCCAATCCGCCGTCCGTCTCGCTCAGGTTTCCACCTTGCGTTAAGTGCGACTGGTTTTGGCTTGCGGTTTCGTTTACGTTCCCGTATTGGTCGTAAACCAATGCGCCTTTGCCGCTCGAAGTCGATCGCTTGTCCCATTCTTTGACTTCGTCGCGGTAAGACTTCAGCGCCCCCCAATAGCTTCCGATCACTTGATCCGCCGCGTTTAAAAGCGATCCGCTGCTCAACGTTCCTGATAAGGAGCTGTACACCGGCCCAACGTCGTCCCCTCCTTCAGGATACGCCCTTAACCCCAAATACACCGTGCTCGCTACGTTGCTCTCAGACTTTAAACCCATCCCGTTATATTGAATTTCCTTGTCGCTTGATTCCGTATACGTACCGTTCCCATCGTCCCGCCAGGATAGGCTGTACGTTTCCAACGCTCTTCCCATTCCATCGAAGCGCGAGGTCTTGGTATCGGTTAACGTCGCGGCAGTGGTTTTAACTCCAGCAAGCTGTTGCGCCGATTTTCCCCCGGATTGGGACACATAATAAAAATAGTCGTACTTCAACGGCGCTAAACTTAAACTCCAGCTTTCCGTTTGACGTCCTTGCCCGTCGTATACGTATCCCGTCTCTATCGACCGGTAATCTATCCGCCCGCTTTCCCACACCGGATGCGATCCGCTCCCTTCTATCCTTGACCCGCTCGCTCTCAAACGCTCGGTTTCTCCATTTTGTTTTTTGTCGCTAGTTTTTGTTTTTTTATCCCTCGCCCCCATTTTTGGTGGTGGGAGAGGGTAGGGTGAGGGGGATAAATGATGTTGACTACTGGCATTATAAGCAGATTGCGCGATTATGGCGCTGGCGCCTGCCACATTGATTGTATGGCAAAAAACAACAAGAAGAGAGATATATTTTTTTATGCGGGATTTGCTGGATTTGAACGGACTGAATAATTGAATACTAAACTCCACTGTTACCAGATTAATTCGGTACGTACTGCGCTTTAAATGCGCCTGTTAACTAATATTACCAGGTTTAGTTTTTCTAGGAACGTTAGTTGGATTTTGCCATTACGTCTGGATAAGGACCAAGAAAACGTTCGCCATTGAAATGAATTAAATGATTAGGGTTCTCAGCTATCCATACCTCAGTTTCCCAAGAAATTTGGGTCAAAAAATTACGCATCGTATCCTTATTTAAAAAAGCTGTCACGAACACCATGCCCGCTGTACAACCTGAAAAAAGCTCTTTTAACTCCTTCCGTCGTTTGCCATCAACAGGGCCAGCGCTTCTTACGGCTTCAATAAGTAACAACCAATTGCGCCGCGGATCGTAAACAATGATGTCGGGCATCTTCGCAGGAGACGGGATATCAACTCCAAGGCGGTTTAGAAAACTTGTGTCCAAATGAAGGAACTTGTTTTTTGTATCGCCAATGTACAAAACCATGCCTCCCGGAAGAAATCGAGGACAAAACTGTTCAATGATCATTTTAATGAGCGGGTTCTGCCCACCGGGAGATAAACTAATTTTAACCCCGGAAGAAATCGTTACGGGAATAAGAACAAGATTTCGATCGCGTTCTAGCTCGCGCCGAATAAGATCGCGACTATTCAAATACTCTTGTAGTTTGTGCTCCCAAGCAATGGTCCCATAGGCCTGAAGCAACCCAAGTGCGTTTTGTTCAACTTGATACACAGTTTTACCACTATTGGTGGGCCTATTTAAATCATCAGGATTTCGCAGGAGCAGTCCGCTTTCAACAAAATATTTTACTGCCTCGTCTCGAATAGTTTCTCTTGTGTTTGGCGCATAGCGGGCGCCATATGCCTTGCGCACAAATTCAATGATTGGCGTAATGCCAATAA
>JAHFBY010000007.1:2048-14045 GCA_023249835.1 Elusimicrobiota bacterium
GCCAATAAGAGGGGCGGTCGCTTCATTCCATTTTTGTGAAGGCTCTAAATTTATTAATGCGAGCAAGGCGTATCCAGCCGCATCGTTACGCTGCTTAGGCAAAAAACCAAGGGCAGTCAGGATAAATATTGCATCTTTCAGTTTTTCTTTATGAAATGATTGGGATAAAATTCTCTTTTTCACCATAAATTTCCTTTTCAACTACTCTATCCAACTCAAGTTGACCCATGCCTTCTGTCACTTTATATCCTAATATTTCTAAAGATTCTCTTGAAGGGTACCGTAAACGCCGCAGATCGGTTGCGTTCACTTGGGTGTGCCCGCTAAACTGACGAAAATAATTATCAAGAACAGTTGAATTCAAAAAGGCCGCAAGCCCCTTTGCCAAAGATAAGGGCATCCCCTGACCATTAATATGCAAATAATTTAAGTGATTTTCAAAACCTACTTCATTTGCATGAATTTGATTTGAATCATAGATGCACGCAACGATGCGACGGCGTTCCTCCTTAGAGGTAAATCTTTTAACCAGCACGTAAACACCTGCGGGGACAAATAAATTACGGGTTTTATCATTCTTTACTATGGCGTTAGCTTTACGCGAATTTTCCCTAGGCCAATGTATGAAACCTCCATTAAAATGGCAGGGATAAATTAATGGAACAGTGTTGCCGCCCGTTTGATCTCGAAGAAAAGATTTCACGCGAAAATCTACGACGCGCCCAGTTGAAACGGTTACCCCTAAATCTTCAATTCTGCAAGCCAAACGATCCATTGCCACCTTAGTAGAGATGTTTTGGCTGTCTAAAACCAAATGTATAAATTGGTCCAGATCATCCGGTGAAACCATATTGGTAAAGTCAATTTTATGTTTAATAATCGGATCCCCTATCTTTCCAACACTATTGGAAATAACTATCGTCTCAGATTGCTTATCGCTTTTTACGCCATGGATAATGATATTTTCCTGAAGCACTTTATCTTCGCAAAAAGCGGATGAGCGGGAATCAAAAACATGTAACCTTTCTAACGACATTGTGTTTAATAAATTTTGTCGAAATAATTTAAAGTATGGTCCATTACAAAAACTTCGCGGCGTAATTGCAACCAGTTCTCCGCCCTTTTCTAAAAGTTTAATAATTAGAGCCAAAAATCCTGCATAAAGGTTTGGAACTTCAATATTAACAGATTGCAGCAGCGCTTGCGTCGCTGAGTTTGCACTAATCTTATGATAAGGTGGATTTACAATAGCTGCATTAAAAAAAGGTAACGAGGTGGCAAAAAAATCTCCTTTTATTATTGGAACAACTGATGAAATAAAATCCTCATTCAATATTTTAAACTTAAATTCAATACCAGAACGCTCGCAAAGTCTTTCACATTCAAACAAAGCTGTTGCGAGATAGTCAAAAACATTTGAATCTAGCTCAAAAGCAGTAAGTGAAATGCTTTTAGGCTTACCCGTATTGGAGCAAACCCTTTTAATGAAGGCAGTTGAAAGCGCTCCCTGACCAGCGCCGGCATCTAGCAGTTCAATGTGTTGTGGGTGGCTTGCAAAGTGTGCCGCCATAAATTCAGCTATTGGTTTAGGCGTAAAGAATTGACCCAGTTCGTGCTGGTGATCCTCTCTTGAAGCCAAAGGCAAGTAATTTATTTTATCTTTTAGTTTAAGCATTAATGTTTAATCAATTTTTAAGGATTAAATTATAAACAATTGAGTATTGTGTCCCCGATCTTATTAAAATCTCTGCCCTATGCAACCGTACTTCTTCCAACAATGGCTTTTTATCCATCTCAGGTCACCTCCTACACAAACTTAATTTAATTGATTTCGGGTTATTATTCAATCCCATTTTTAAAGATTAAATCGCAACATCGAATATTATCACTGGGATTCAAAGCAGTCAGCCAACCAAAACCTAAAACCCATTATTAAATAGATGCCCACAAAAGATCCCCCTACAATATAAGCAATGAGCTCTATCGTGTCTTTCGATAATCCAAAATATGACCTAAAAAGATAACTTATTATCAACGACACTATTAGTAGCGATTGTAAAAACATCACCGCTCTGGCAATGGTTTTTTTAGCTGCTCTTTGGTTCTTTATCTTAGGCGTTATTGTCTGTGAATATTTTAAGAGTTGTTTTTGTCTCAGGCGCTTGGAATTTACAACTTCAATTATAAAAGACGTCAAACCTTTTATTACAAATATGACGCAAATAATCCCCAATAAACCTAAAGAAGTGAGCTCTCGGGTGTCTTTTTTTGGTGAAAACTGTAAGCTAAGAATAAAAAAAGCTGCTAATACATATAAAAATATCCCGGACGTCGTCAAAAAACTATAAATTCTTTCTTTAATACTTTGTTTTTTAATGGGCATTTCTGAATTAGCGTTTTTATCCATTAATCAATCCTGATAAAAGCCAAACACTGTATATTTTTGGTTTAATGTTCTCCATAATCAGTTTACTCTCTTGGTTTTACCCCCCCCCTCAATAGATTTCTCAGTTTTATACTCACTAAAAACTAGTTTATTTTCAATTAATTGAATTTGAACAGGATCGCCCTTCTTCAATGTTCCATTGATAATATGATTGGCTAAGGGCTGGATCACTAAATTCTGAATTGCGCGACGCAGATGCCTTGCCCCGTATTGCGGTTCGTAACCTTCATGCGCCAAATACTCTAAAATTTCCGTATTGTAAAACAACTTTGCGGACTGTTGCTTTAACATAATATCAGCAATCCGAACAAGGTGCTGAATTTGCAGCGGTCTAAAAACAATGATCTCATCAATCCGGTTAAGAAACTCAGGCCTGTACATCTTCTTAAGCTGAGCGCGAATTTGAAGAGATATTTTATCAAGCACATCTTCTTTTATGGATTCACCCTTTCTTAAAAAACCAATCTGGTCACTCTCATTAGACACATCAAACAGGTCTGATCCCACATTGGAAGTCATAATAATAACCATGTTGGAAAAGTCCACCACATTCCCTTTTCCATCTGTAAGTCGGCCTGCGTCAAATAATTGCAGAAAAACGTCCCAGCAGCCGGGATGGGCTTTCTCAAACTCATCCAATAAAATAATTGAAGATGGATTTTTCTTAGCCCACTCGGTAAGCATTCCACCTTCATCGTAACCCACGTATCCCGGAGCTGCACCAATTAACCTTGTCACGTCCGATGGATGGACAAATTCTGACATATCAATGCGTATTAGTTTTGTGGAATCGTTAAAAAGCGTTTCGGCAATTGCCATCGCAAATTCCGTTTTTCCTACTCCGCTTGGGCCGACAAAATAGAATACACCGTCCGGTCTTTTATTATCGCCGAACCCAGCTCTGATAGCGCGTATGGTATTTGCCACAGCTCGAATTGCATCTTCTTGTCCGATAATTCTTGACCCCATATCCTGTTCCAAATTGCGGATTTTTTTGAGATCATCTTCAGATAGCTTTACTTCAGGGATGGCAGTTTTTTCAGAAACAATTGCCTCAATATGCGCTTCGGTTAAAACCAATTTATCTTTATCTTTTGCGCCGCTAAACAGTCCGCCTAAAATTCCATCCTCTTTCTGGAGTTTTGTTGCGGATTGATCCATCCGCAACTTTACAATCGCTTCGTCTAAAAGACTGATCGCTTTTACAGGGAATCGGCTATTCTTTAAAAATCGATTGGAAAGATACACGCAAGCATTCAGAACTTTTGGATCAATAGTAATGTCGTACTGTTTTTCTCTTTGCTTTTTAACTGGCTCTAAAGCGCTTAAGCATTCTTCAGGAGTCATTTCAGGTACATCTAGGAAAACTGAATATTCACCCCATTTAGTGGTTAAAAACCCTTCCTGCACTTTGAGTTCATTTGGATTGATTGTTCCAATAAATTGAATTTTCTTGTGCGTTACCAAGTTCCACAGAACATCGTTATAGAACTTGATACCATTAGGAAATTTATAAGAACCCCATAGAATTCCATGAATATTTTCAACAGCAAGTATAGTATTGCCCGATTCAGCTGCGCCTCGTAAAATTGAGTCCATCCGGTCCGCCGCCTGGTCCGGATTTTTAGAGAAAGCATCCGAAAGCGTTTCGCAATCAAAAAAATAAATCCTCTTGTTTTTCAATTCAGGGATGTCCACACCCTTTGCAATAGCGTGAGCAACGCCATATATGATGGACTTTTTCCCAATTCCTTCCGGACCAGAAAGAACAATGTTGTTATGAGAAAACTTAACGAACGTTCGACAAATTCGTTCGATTAAAGAATCTCTCCCAAAAACAGGACTTAACTCTTCTTTTTTATAGCCTTGCGTTAAACTGATGACCCTCTCTGCGTTTAACTCTTCTTTTAATACTTCAATATCTGATAACAATTTAATACTCCTTGGATTTTTAAATCTAACTTCAAACGAACTACAGAATGTCGGAAAAGTTATTTTACATCCCGCCTGACCACAGGAAATCCGCGGCCTTTTGTTTCGTGTAGCGGACAAACCCTGCGCTCAAGCGGTCCGCCTTCATCTTGGTCTTGCTCCAGAACCGATCTACCGTACCGCTGTTTTCCGTTCCTGCTGTCCCCGACTTTTCTCTTTCCTCCATGTACCGGCTAAACTCATGGTCCGTCATTTGCTCATAAGACTTCTTCCCGGTTTCCCTGCTATGTCCATACTCCCTTTCACTTCCCGTTTCCGCATAAACCGGGCTCGCACCCAAACTGTTCGCCACTAGCGACACGATCACCGCTATGCTCTCCCCTGCTCCAGACAACGCCACCTCTCCCGCTTTCTCCAGCGAATCAATCACGCTGCTTTCCGGCAGCACCCGGCTCGCAATCTCTTTAACGCTCTCTCCTATCCTGTGCGCCATGCTCCTAGTCACACTTAATGACTGGCCTTTCTGCGCTTGCTTTAACGCCCCCTCTAACTCTACCGCATCTACCCGCTCCTTATTCTGCGCCATTGCGTTTAATGACAATACCCTGTTCACTTGCAAAGCTCCGTTTAAACGCAGGGGACCACTTTGAACCCTCCCTGCCCCTGACTCCCCACTGTTCCCAGACTGCTCCGGCACCCTGGCAGCGAAGGACGCTCGTCCTTTAGGGCTGGTTTTTGATTCTGCGTCTTGAACCTTCAATGCCCCCGGCTTAACCGCATAAATTGTTACCGGCATATTTATTCCCGCAGGCTTCGACCCTTCCACCACCAACAACAAATCCGCTCCCTCCTCTTGCGCCGCCTTCAACGCCCATTTTTCTGACCCCGCATTTGTTTTTCCCGCCACCAAAACTCTTGTCTCCCCACTCTTCGACTCTAGTTTAACATACGGCCCCGCAGCAAAAATTTCCAGCTTTTCCCCCAGCTTTTCCCAAGTCCGTCCAAAACTATGCCCTTCATCCCCGGCTTCCAGTTTGTTATCCGCTTCCATTGTCCTGACCAATAATCCAGCCGACTCTACCCTTAACTCCGACGTTTCTTGCGGATACTCATTTATTCCCAGGCTCGCCACTTTCTCAGGCGACCCCCTCCTCCTACCTACAGAAGATACAGAGGGCTCGTTCTTTGCGCTTGCCTCAGCCGCCTCGGCCTTTTGACCCAGCTCAACTAACAATAACTTTAAATTTGATACTTCCACCTTTAACCTTTTGGCCTGGCCCAACCTGGCGCTGTCATGCTCTCGATTTGAGACTTGCTCAGTTGCGCTTATATTGCCTCCATTTACTGCCCCAACAGTTGGATCGCTATTTGCAAGCTTCGGCAATGCTGCCAAACGCTTTCCTTTCCTAAAGGACGAGACGTCGCGCCCCTCTGGGGCTCCCTTCGTCCCTGAGCTCCGCGAAGGGAGTGCTTCGCCTCCAGCGCTTTGCACATGCGCTGCTTCAAGCTCTGCTGGAGTCCCCTCAGATATACTCCGTGCAGCGGACTGCACTAAAGCGCGAGAGTGAGACTGCGTCTCCTCCTGGGACGCAGGGCGCTCATCCTTTAGGAAATGATTTAAAAACACTGGATTCCCCTTCGGGGAATGACGAATCGGAGTTTCGACACTCTCTCCTGCTGCTGCTTTGATCGTATCCATATTTCGGTTTTCCAACTCCGCGATTAACGCTTCTTTATCTTGTATCCGCTCATCTACCTGATCCTTAAAACTCAACAACCTCTCTCCAACAGACTGCTGAACATTCCTGACCTGCTCTAAAACCAAATCTGCTTTCTTTACTTCTACTTTTACCAGTGCGCCCGACTTCTGCTCACTCTCAATTCCTCGTTCTCCCGACCCTATCGTGATCGCGCTCTCTCTCCTCAAAATCGTTCTTTCATGCTTTTTATCCCTTTCCGCATCCTCCTCTCTCTCCATTGTCCCCAAACTGATCCCGGGCCATCCCGGTCCAAACAGTCTTTCCCCAACTCCCATTAACCCTTGCGCTTTTCCAACACCCCGTAACCCCATCACCGCTCCCGACATAAACAAACTAAATGACAACGGCTTTCCCAACCATTGCGCCACATGGCTCACGTCTAATATCACGTCGCTCGCTTTGATCCGCTTCATCTGACCAACCGAATGAATTACGTTATTTCCCCGCCCCTCGTTGCTCCACTCCCAATTCTTAAACCCTTCTTTCTTCTTCCCCCTTCCTAACGTTACCACCAAATCCCCTTGCTTTCCTGCCGCATATTCCCCGCCTAAACTCCCTCCTCCGGCAACAACATCCTCAAACAATCTCCACCCTTCAATTCCTTTTCCCTCAGTAACCGCTTCCCACTTTATCCGTTCCGCTATCGGCGCTTCCCCTTTCTCATACAGCTTTTCTTCACGCCAGTTTGAGTCCCGGAAACTTTTCCAGGAGTTCTCCTCGGCTAACTTTGTGCCAGATCGTGTCCGGTCCCCATCGGATTTCTTCGTCGTATGTCCACCAGTATTGCCCGCATACTCCGCATTGCCACGCTCCCCAGGTCTCTCGCTCTTTTGTCCAACTACATTCAAGCTCTTTGACTCGTTTCCGGAGTGCGTCTTCTGCATAGACATGTTCAATTGGTTTTGGTACGGAATCTCTCCCAAGTTCGATTGGGAGTTCTTCACAGCATTTTGCCATTTTGATTCTCCTATTTCTTTGGGCTCAAAAATCCCAATAATTTCAATATTCTTATCCCCAGGTTTCAAACTATTAAGTTTTACTTCAAAGGCTCCATCCAGAGTTCGTCCGCCTTCTTTAAACCCTTCACCGCCTTTAAGGGCATTATTTAAACTCACTTTTTCTATATCTTTAATACGATAAAGAACGATTTTTTCTGCTCGTCTAGGTGTTAAAACAGTAACTTCTTTGCCATTTACAATTGCTTTTTCATACAACGCCAATCTCTCTGCAACTTCTTCGCCGGTCTTAAGGCCCGCCAGAGATTCCGGCCTGGTAGACCACAGCCCGCTCTCTTTGCCAAGAGGCGTTTTACCTTTTAAGAAATTATTAACTCTATGTTCTTCCGCAGCGCTGACTAATATCCCGTCTTGCTGGAACCGTTTAAATAGCGCACCCGTATCGTCAACTTGGTGCAGCGCGCTTTTTTCTCCCGCCCACATCTCGCTTCCTTTCTTCTCATCTTCTATCCCAAATATGTTTTGGACTCTCTTAGAAATCCGCCTTAATCCATTCTTAAACGCCCTCTTCCCTAACGCCATGCTCCCTCTGCCGATCTCCCCGCTCAAAAATGTCAACTGGCTCTTAACCAAACTCTCAAACTTTCTCCCTATCACCTCCCGCCTCATTTCCTTTAGAACCTCTAAATTCACGATTAACTCATTGTTGCTTCCTTGCCCGGCGTGTCCTTCAATCAATAGCCGCGCTTCTGTAAGATCTTTGACCATCACTCCTTCGCCGTATTTCTCGCCTATGCCCAAATCTCTCAGGTTAAGTTTTAACTCTTTATTCGTTAAAACCAGTACGCTCTCTCCAGAGGCGGTGTGCTGTAAAACATAGTCTGCGTTGCTTTGCTTCCAGCTTCCAAGCTTGCCCCGCATATCCTCTCCCAATTGCCGCCCCACCAACTCGGACTCTACCACCAACCCGCTATCGCTAACCTTGCCTTTTACTATGCTTCCTCTCCCAAACAGGTTTAAAACCTTATCCACCAAATTACCCGTCTGCTCCTGCGCCCAACCTTTTATTCCGCTTAACTCTTTTATTTCTATTTCTATTTCTTTGCTCTTGTTTTCTATAAATGATTGTTTGTTTCCAATTCCTGCCAAATATCCATTTTTTCTCCCGTCAAGATAGAGCCCTCGTTGCTTAGCACGTCCGCTTCCTTCTTCAAGTTCAACCACTCTTCCTTGTACTTCGGATCGTTTTTGTTCGAGAATTGATGTCTCTTTTTCAAGTCTAAATATCTCTCTTCCATTAGCTTCAAATCTTTCAATTTCTGTTCGTCCTTTGCCAATTTCTGTTCGTCCTTTGCCAATTTCTGTTTCGCTTCCAACTCTCGCTCTTTGAAAAATACCTTGAGCTCCTTTAGGTCCTTTTCCTGATTCTCCAATCTCTGTTCCTGCTCCTTTAATGTTGTTTTCATGTCCGCTATCGTCGAGTCTGTGTGGGCTATCAATTCGTCCGTTTTTTGGAGTATTGTTTCCGTTTCCTTTAATGTTTCCATCTCTTGATCCGTTGATTTCTTTACTCTTTCCAACCAATCCTTCTTCGATTCTCCCGGCCGGGGACTGTCCATCCCCTCCGGCAGCTCCTCCTCGCTCAAATTTTGCCACCAACCCTTTAACCCATCCCACAAACCCATGATTCCCTCCTAGTTCCTTCTCCTGCTCTCTATTCCATTCCAACAACAACGGTTTATCTTGCTGCTTGCCCGCGATCCTGGCCATCATCTGTTTTTTCAATTCTACTTGCTCTGCTTTTAATATTTCAACTTTTTGCTCGTTCGACGAAATTCTATCATCAAAGACCGGCAATGCTTTTCTAAAATTTGACGCCTTATTATCCATCTTCTGCGCATCGTCTTGCAAAAAATTAGACTCATCCTTAAGCGATTGCTCTTTATTAACTTCGTATCGTTTATCCCCTTTCGTTATTAAATTCTTAAGATCTCGACCTTCCCTCCTTTCAATTTTACTGTATACTTCAAATTCCGACTTTTCCCATGGCTGAACTTTGTACTTATCTACTCCTAAACTCACTTGGTCCGCTTTAGCTTTAAACAACTCAAATCCTATCCCGCCTCTAAATACACGCGCATAACTTGCCAGCGTAGACATCCCTGCGGCAAGCTCCTCTATGTTCCCTTCGCTTAACGGACTGCCCAGCGCTGCGTTAAACTTTCTGTTTAAACTTGTAAATACTTCGGTGGACATCCATTTTGTAAGTCCCATCCCAACCAAATCTTCAACCACAGAGCCGAGTCCAAAGACTCCTATCGCAATTCGGTTGGACATCGTTACCTTTGCTTTGCTAAACACCCCTTCAAATAAGGCCTTCTCTATCTCTGGGTTACCCAGCATCCTCGCCGCAGCATATTTCTTGGCAAAGTATCCGCTCGCTCTAGGCACCGCGTTCAAGCTCGCTACCTCAAAGAGCGGCATCATCACTCCTCCTTCATACAAACTCTCCTTCACCTCTTTAAAACTCATCATCCTCTGCTGCGTTATCGCTGTGCCCGCCGCGTTTAAACCAACCATCCCAACCCCGCACGCTCCCATCTTAAGCGCGGTTCCTCCTAATGATTTACCCGCCGCCTTCGCCCCTTCCCATAAAACTGACTTTTCTACGTTAGCCCAGACTGCGCTCCCAGCTAAATATCCTGCTCGCAGCGCCTGTCCTGTGCTCAAAATCATGCTCGCCATTAACATCAACGTCTCTTTGCCAAGCTCTTTGCGCACCCCCAGCGCTTCGCTCAAATCTTGCGCTACCGACGATTGGCTGTAGTCCCCGCGCACGAACCCGTCCCGAATTAAACCATTCACACTTTTGTCTATCGTTTTGTTGATTTCACTGCCGCCATTAAACAAACTTGTGGCAAAGCGGCCCGTCAGGTTCAATATCTGATCCGACCCTTGCGCCTCCACTAGCCCGCTCAACATTCGCATCTTGGTGCCTTGCTCGGCCAGACCGTTTAATCCTGAGGTTAGTTTTCCTACCTGTTCACCGCTTAATGCGATATCCCCTTTTACATATGCGGTTAAACTTTCCAACTTGCCGTTATAATCTTGCTGGAACCCCGCCATGCTTTTCAATCCCGCTTCCGACTGCCAACTCTTGCTCCCTGCTGATATGCGCAAACTGTACAAACTTTTACTTGCGTCCCCGTTCGCCAAGATCGCGTCTACTCCCAAAATCGCCGCTTCGCTTTGCGCTAACTGATAGGTTTCTTTGCCTTCCCTCTTCAGGCTCTTTATCCCCAACTCTGTTAATTTGATCGCTTTTTCCAGCTCATTTATCCGGAGCTCTAAACTCTCTATCCGCGCTTTGGCTTTCACTTCGGAACCTACCAGCTCTTTTACTAGACCCAACGGATTTAACGTTTTTGTCGGCGCGCTTGCCAGCCATCCATCAGCGCTCAGCACACTCATCACCGCTTCCGACATCTCTTGGCCGGCGCCGGCAACGTCCCCTTTTAATAAATTCCTCACAGCTTTTAACGCGCTGGGCCGCTCTTGCTCTCCCGGACCCTTTTCTCTCTTTATGTCCCATTCTAACTTCTCTATTGCTCCGCTCAACTTCAGCACCATCTTGGCCTTTTCCGCGTTCGACTGATTCTCTTTACGCTCCTCCTGTAAAATCTCCCTATAGCCTCCCAGTTTCGTTATCATCGCCGCTTTATTGGCTTGATAATAACTCTCGCCATTTCGCGCATACGCGGTGTCCACTTGCGCCCATTCCCCGCGCCGCATTAATGCGCTCACCTTTTCTAACCCTTGCTTTTTCTGCTCTAAGGCCCGCTCTTCCAGCTTGAACCCCTTGGTTAAATTCATTATCCCTTTTTGCCGTTCCTCGCTTCCTTCATTGTTCCATAGCTCCGTTTCCAGCTGTTCCCTCTTCGCCTTCGTCTCTGCCAGCGCCTGCGTGGTTTCTGCCAGGTTCAAACTCACCTTTTCCGCAAACTTCGCTCGGCTCACCCTCACCGCTTCCGCTCGAGCTACTCCCCTCTGCTCTAGCCGTTCTTCCATATTCACCACCGCCAAATACGCGCTCTTCCACGTCCTCCCCAACTCCGCGCAAAACGGCATTTCTTCGTGCGGCATTAATACTTCTAGGCTGGCACTTTCTCCTCCTAAAACTTTCGGTATCCGCTGATTAACTACCGCTTGCACATCTTTGACCGAAAGCTCTCTCATAACATGCTTTTTCTGTTCTGTCCCGCGAACAGGCTCTATCATAACCCTCTTACTAGTCTCGTCATTCCCAAACCCTGGATTCCCCTTCGGGGAATGACGAAGATCGATCGTTTCCGTTTCTATTTTGGTCTCTTTGGCTGCTTCTCTAGCGTTTGCTTTTCCCCTAAACAATAACGCTACGCCCCCGCCTAGAATAAACGCTGTTCCGCTTCCGGGTAAAAACTTCAAATAATTGCCGATTATCCCGCTGCCTGACCCTGAATCATAAACTGCCGCACCCTTGTCCTTTAGGATAGAAGCTAATCCAAGTTCTTCGCCCTCGCCGATCCCAATCATTATTGATCGGTCGATGAATTTGAATCCTTTTCCAATTTTTCCAATTCGCTCACTATTTCTTGATATTCCTTCTCCTGCGACTTCCGAAGCTCGTTGTAATTGGGCAAGTCCGGCGTTATTTGCGACATTCTCTGCTTTAAGTCCTGATACCGTCTCTCTATATCTTTGCTCTGCGTTAATTCTTGCTGTTCTCGCGTTAATTCTTGCTGTTCTCGCGTTAATTGTTGCTTGCAGTCGTCTTCCAATTTCGTCAGTCTCCGGTATTGATCCTGGTTTTCCGCTATTGTTTGGCCTATTGCTTTTAATTGATCGTCCGACATCTTCTTTATCC
>JAHFBY010000239.1 GCA_023249835.1 Elusimicrobiota bacterium
CCCGCAGATTGCGAAGGTTTTGCAGACCTTAAACGAAGTCGGGTTAGGTTACGTGAAACTAGGTCAGTCCGCGACCACTCTTTCCGGCGGAGAAGCCCAGCGCGTGAAGCTCGCCACAGAATTGGCCAAACGGGCCACCGGACGCACGCTTTATTTGTTGGACGAGCCCACTACCGGACTTCATTTCGCTGATGTTGATAAGCTCCTGCAAGTTTTGCACCGGCTGGTCGCCAACGGCAACAGCGTTTTAGTGATCGAACATAATTTAGAGGTTGTGAAAACAGCGGATTGGCTCATTGACATGGGCCCGGAAGGCGGGGACATGGGCGGCGAAAAAGTTGCGGAAGGGACTCCCCGATCCGTGGCCCAAAACCCAAGTTCTTTTACCGGCCAGTTCCTAAAAAAGATGTTTGCAAACGCATAGGTTTTTTATTAAAATTAAAATGAATATATTTTGTAAAAAAATTAACATTAGAGGTGCCCTTTTTCAATGCTTTCAAAAAATTCTTTAACCTTATTATACATCTCATTTCTCACCCTTTTTTTAACGGGCTGTCCTAAAAAAATAGTGAAGAAAACTCCAGTGCCCCAACAAGAAACCACTGAGTTGGAAGACGAGCAGGAAGACGCGATGGAGAGCGACGAGTTGGATTTAAGGGATCGAGATCTGGTTCAAATTCCTGAACTTCATGCCATCCAATTTGATTTTGACTCTTCTGATCTTTCAAACGAGGCCCGAGACGTGCTTACAGCTAACGCAGATTATTTAAACAAACATAAAGATTTAGATGTGGTGGTGAGCGGCCATTGCGATGAACGCGGCACTGTATCCTATAATTTGGCTTTGGGCCAGAAACGCGCTATGTCAGTGCGCAACTATTATATTTCATTAGGGGTGGAGGCTAATCGTTCCGCAACGCTCTCCTACGGCAAAGAGCAGCCCCTTTGTATGCAGTCCACCGACGTTTGCATGGCAAAAAATCGGCGAGCAGAAACGTTGTTAGCGCGCAAAAAAGAAACTGCAAACAAGAAGAAAAACCTAAAAGACGCGGAGTCGGAAGAGGCAAAAAAATAAACATCCATGAAAATTAGACGTTATCAGGCTGGCCGCATCGTGGTTGCGAGCGGTTTGATGGGGTTAATGCTTTTAGCTTTAAACGGATGCGTGGCCACAACCACGGACGTTGACCGTTTAGCCGATTCCATGAAAGGAATGCAGAAGACCCAGGCTGATTTAGTGGTAAAAATGCAAGAGTTGGACCAGGACCTGGTGCGTTTGCGCGAAGAGTTGAGCATGAGCCAACAAAAGATGTCGCAGCTTACGCAGAAGTTAGACGACACGCACTCCGGGTTAGGCACGAAGATGACGCAAATTTCCAATCTGCTGTCCGCAGCCACAACGCACGCCGCCGTAGAAGTGCCGGGCGAACTTTACCGCTCTGCGGAAGGGGATTATCGCACGGGGAAAGTTGAATTGGCGATCAGTGGGTTCAGGTTATTTTTAAACCGTTATCCGCAAAGCGACTTGGCCGAAGACGCGCAATATTATTTAGCCGATTCCCTCCTTTTGCAAAAAGATTACGTTCAGGCGCGCGTTGAGTTTGATGTGGTGCTCTCTAAATCCCGCCGTTACCGAAAAATTGCTCTGCTCAAAAGGGCCCGCGCCTTGGCCGGGGTAGAAAAAATACCGGATCAAGTTGCGACTTTGCAGCAGTTGATCAAAGAGTTTCCCAAAACCTCTGAAGCGGACTTGGCCCAACAATCCCTAGACCAGATTTCTGCGGAACAAAAAAAGAAGGAAGACGAAGAAAAAAAGCAGCAGGGAGAGCTTTTAAGGCAGCAGTCCCTGGAAAAGGCTGCGGCCGAAGAGAAAAAAGCGGTTGAGGAAAAGCTTGTTCCTGGAGGAAAAAAGAATTAAAAAAATCGTTCCCCTCCTCTGTTTTCTCTTCTGGTTAGCTCCAGGGTTAGCGCGCTCGGAAGATTTATATATTCAGATTCAGCGCGGCCAGAAACTGACCGTAGCTTTACCCGATTTTTTGGAGTCGAGCCCCAATTCCAAGTCCGGCACTTTGACCCACGATTTACAATCCGTGGCAGAAGCCGACCTCTTGTTCACTCAACTATTTAATTTAAACCGTGAAGGCCCTAAAATGGAGTTGGGACGAATTAATTTTGCGGAGTGGGTCAAATTAGGCGCTGATATTTTACTCACCGCAACTGTGACGCAAAAAGATGAGAAGTGGAAGAAAACCCTTGAGCCGACCGTTGTTTTGGTGGGGACTGTTTACGAAGTGGCCAGCGGCAAGGCGGTCTTCCAAAAAGCCTACCGTACCAGTCGGCGCAACTCCCGCATTTTGCCCCACTCTTTTATCGCTGACTTTCTTTTTCGTTTTACCGGGAACCGGGGATTGTCTGAATCGCACATTGCTTTTATCAACGATGCCACGGGCGCCAAAGAACTCTATCTCTCGGACTACGACGGCGCCAATTTAAGGCAACTTACCCGCGACCAGAGCATTACTCTTTTGCCCCGCTGGTCTCCGGACGGCGATAGCGTTCTTTACACCACCTATTTTCAAAATAATCCCGACCTTTATTCCTATTCATTAAGCCTGGGCAAATCTCGGTCTATCTCCGTTCATAAAGGATTGAACACGGCGGGTTCTTTTTCGCCGGACGGAAAATCTATTGTGGCGACGTTGTCCCGCGGGCAAGCGCCCAACCTTTACTTGCTGGACTTAAAAGGAAAAATCCTGCGCCGTTTAACTTCCATCCAAGCCGCAGACACTTCCGCTTCTTTTTCGCCGGACGGACGGAGGATTGTGTTTACTTCTGACCGCCCGGGCTGGCCGCAAATTTACATGATGGATTCCGACGGCTCAAACGTTTCCCGTTTGACCAGTTCCGGCTATTGCGATTCGCCCGCTTGGTCGCCTAAAGGGGACAAAATCGCATTTTCACAAGGCACGGCCAAGGGCGTGCACGACATTGTAGTTTACGACGTGGCTGAGAAGCATAGCATGCAAATTACTCAAAACATGGGACGCAACGAAAACCCTACTTTTTCGCCGGACGGCAGATTTTTAATTTTTTCTACTAACCGCAATAAAAAGCAAGAGCTCTATATAGCGGCCATTGACGGTTCCTCCCAGCGCAAGCTGGGAGATTTTCCGGGCAATAGCCTGACGCCTTCCTGGGGACCTTAAGCGTTATGAACGACGCATTTTCCGTCACGCATATGTTTTTGTTGGGCTGGCCGGTCTTGAGCGTGCTGTTGCTCTGTTCTGTGATTTCGATTTCTGTAATCTTGGAGAGGTTCGTCTATTTTCGCAAGCGTAAGGTGAACGTGCCGGATTTTTCGCAGAAAGTTGAAAAAGTTATTTTGTCCGGCAAAGACAGTGCGCAGCAGTGCGCGCAGTTCGGCGAGCCCCTCAGCACGATTGCCCAAACAGCTTTGGCCCATGTTAACCGTCCAAAGGAGGCCATGAGCTTAGCGGTGGACCGCGCCGTGCGTATGCAGATCAACGACATGGAGCAGTTTGTTCCCTTTTTAGGATCCATTGCCGGCGCCGCTCCTTTTATCGGGCTATTGGGAACGGTGTTGGGCATTATTCGCGCGTTTAAAACCTTGTCCATTTCCGGAGGCGGCGGCCCGCAAGTTGTGACCGGCGGTATTGCTGAAGCCCTCGTGGCCACGGCTGTGGGGTTGTTGGTGGCTATCCCCGCACTTTTAGCCTACAACTATTACTCTACTAAAATTCGCCGCCTTACCGAAAACATGGAAATCTGCGCAGACCAAATTTTAGAAATCCTCACGCGCAAATAGGCCGGGGCCCTTGTTTTTTAATCAATTTCCTGATATATTAAACTAGTCAGACTAGTTTGTTTGGGGAGGGATAAAACCATGAAAAATGAACATAATCCTATTCATAGCGTTCGATCTGCATGGCAACTGCAGGAGGCTAAGGCGCGATTCAGTGAACTTTTTAGAGAAGCCTTGTCTCATGGGCCGCAATGGGTGACAAGGCAGGGGAAAGATACGGTCGTTGTTATCCCTGCTAAACAGTATGATTTTCTTATCCATAGGAATAAGAGCCGCAAGCCGCTTGCCGAGTTTTTTTCAAAATCACCATTGACCGGCGCGAACTTAAAGTTTGAG
>JAHFBY010000240.1 GCA_023249835.1 Elusimicrobiota bacterium
GAGGTCCTGATAACTTTTGTCAAAAGACTGTGTCGGGTCAAGCACGTTGTCCATTCCGACATAGTATTGTTCCCGCTGTTTGACAATTTCCGGCGCCATGGCTTTTAGTTCGTCCAACGTTTTAAAAATCTGCCCATGCTTTTGCAGACTTGGTGTCCCTTGCCCAATATTAGCGAACTGCGCGTAAAGAGAAAAGAGCAGGCATAAAACTACAAGGAGGAGCGCTCCGGAAAAGTTCCGGCGGTCAAACAACTCTTTTATTTTTATCAACATTATCCGAATATTCGGCCTTTAAGGATCACGTACATGCTAATGAGCCCGTCCCAGGCGCGAATCTTTTTACCTTCAGAAAAAGTGCGGGGCGTATAGCTGACCGGAATTTCAGCAATGCCGCGGGTGCGCTTGCAAAGCTGGAGGGTTAACTCAAAGTCAAGGTCAAAACCATTACATTTTAACGGAATTTTTTTTAGCGCTTCGGTGCGCACCATCTTATACGTCGTGGCAGAGTCAGAGAGGTTGGCACCAAAAAGAAAATTAATCATCAACGTTAAAATGCGCACGCCCATATAGTAGGAGGCATAACGCGTTTTTTTTCCTCCCAAAACCCGCGATCCGTATACGGCATCGCACCCCCCCTCTTCTATCCGTTTCAACATCGCATAGAAAGATTGCGGATCATATTCAAGGTCGGCGTCTTGAATTACCGCATATTCCCCGCGCGCGCTACTTATCGCTGCGCGCACAGAGTTGCCCTTGCCAAGGTTAATTCTCTGTAAAATCAAGTTATCGATTTTGTGCTTATTGTTCAACAATAGTTCGCGCGTGCCATCCGTAGAACAGTTGTCCACAACGATCACTTCTTTAGACATCGTCAATTTAGAAACTTGCTCTAAGATCGTTAAAATGGTGTTTTTTTCGTTAAAAACCGGAATCATTATTGATAGCTTTATTTTATTTTCTTGCATATTAGTTCACGCTGCCCTTCGAGTTTTTTTATGGATAAACTGATCAAACATTTCGCAAACGTAATCGATCATTTTCATTTCGATGCCGGGGTACACCCCAATAAAAAATGTTTGGTTCATGACCGTATCGGAATTGCGTAAATCGCCTACTGCCCGCCTCTGGATGTTACGATATGCGGGTTGACGCAATATGTTGCCGGCGAACAAAAGCCTGGTTTCTACTTTATTTTGTTCCAAATAGTTTGTCAATTCGTTGCGGGTAAAATAAGGGTTTTCACGAACCGTGATTGGAAATCCAAACCAAGAGGGATCAGCGCGGTCCAACCACTTTGGCAGGAGCAAATATTCAACGTGTTTTTGCAAACGGTGGAATAACGCTTTAAGATTTTCTTTGCGCTTAGCCACAAACATGGGCAATTTTTCCAGTTGTCCAACTCCAATCGCCGCTTGAATATCGGTGGGCTTTAAATTATATCCGATATTGGAATAGACATATTTATGATCGTAGCCAAACGGCAAATCGCCCAATTGCCAACCAAATCGCTTTTGGCAGGTATTAGAGACGCCGGGCTCGCACCAACAGTCTCGCCCCCAATCGCGCAAGGAGCGCACGATCTTAGCTAACCTCCCGTTATTGGTAAACACCGCGCCGCCCTCACCCATGGTGATGTGGTGCGCCGGATAAAAGCTAAGGGTGCCCAAATCGCCGAACGTGCCCGCCATGCGCCCGTTCCACTTTGACCCTAAAGCATCGCAAGTGTCTTCCAGCAAGTATAGGCTGTGCGCTTGCGCAAAATCACGCAAATAATCCATATCGACAACATTTCCGAGCGTGTGCGGGATCACCATTGCCTTTACTTTAGGACTAAGCGCTCCTTCGAGTTGAGAACAATCAATATTATAAGTGCCTAACTCGCAATCAACGAACACGGGCACTAACCCGTTAAGAACAATCGGAGCCAAAGTGCTGGGAAACGTCACTGCCGGGGTAATGACTTCATCGTTCCTTTGTAATGGGCGCTCCATTTCCGGAGATAGCAGGCTGGCAAACGCGACCAAATTGGCGGAAGAACCGGAGTTAACTAAAATAACGTCGCGCACGCCTAGGTAAGATTTAAGTTTTTCTTCAAAAGCTTGACCGTAAGAACCCAACGTCAACCAAAAATCTAAAACCGAATCCACGCCCAACAATAGTTCCTGTTCATCGAACACCCGGCCCGCATAGTGGACCTTAGACTCTCCTGCCACAAAGGGAGCGGGCTGGTGCGCTTGCTGATAATACTCCTTTACCAGAGCATGAATTTTATCGCGGGTGACTCGGGGGTCAGGTTTATGCATTAACTATTTTATCCTATTTTATTTTTTTCCAGCCAGCGCACAGTATTGGTTAAACCTTGAACCAAAGAAGTTTCCGGAGACCAAGATAGTATTTTTTTCGCGAGCTTATTGTCCATGCGCCATAAACCACTTTCCTGTGCGCGCACTTTTTTCAGCTCTTCGATAACCGGCGGATAGCTTTGTGTGATTTTACAAAGTTCTGCAATAATTTTCTTAATGGAAACCGTTTGGGGAGATCCGATGTTTAGAGTTTTACCAACGGCTTTCTTTTCTGCTAAAGCAGAAACAATTGCTTTGGCGGCGTCTTCCACATAAATAAAATCCCTTTGCGGCGCAACGGAATTAACCCGAATCGGCTGCCGGTTAAGGCAGGCAAGCGCCACGGAAGGGATAATGCGCGTTTGGCCTTGACCCGGTCCATAGCAAGTGGACAAACGTAAAATCGTAACCGGAATTTGATGCACGCTGCTATAGATTCGGCAAAGGCTTTCCCCGGCAAGCTTGGAAACGGCATAAGGCGAAGGCGGCAACTCTCTTTGTCCCTCTTGGAAAGGGGTGGCTCCCTTACCGTAAACCTCGGCAGTGCTTATAAAAACAAATGATCGGACGGCTGACTCCCGAACAGCTTCTAATAAATTCAAGGTTCCTTGAATATTGGTTTCCACGCAACTTTTTGCCACTTGAAAACTTCGGTCAAGATTAACCATAGCGGCCATATGCAACACCATCTCCGGTTTTAAGCGAGTCGCCAGTGTTTTTACTTTTTTAAATTCGAGCAGGGAAAGAAAATGCGTTTTTAAGTTCTTAACTTGTTTAAATTCATCCGGCGCCGGATCGTCCGGCAAGCCAAGCGCATCCACTTTAGCTTGCCCGGCCAACAAACGACGCAACACAGCACGCCCTAAAAATCCGCTGGCGCCGGTAAAGAGGATTCGTTTATTTTTAAATGCGCCGCTATCTGAAACATTCATCCTGTGGCCTTTAACGGGTGGGAATTAGACGAGAGAAAAAACGAACTTTTTGTTACTCCGGCCAACTCTTCCAAGGAGCTTCGCCGCGGTTCCACAAATCATTTAACTGTTGAGTGTCCTTATAGGTGTCCATACAAGCCCAAAATTCATGAAAAGGATAGGCCACCAGCTCTCGCTTTTGTTCCAACCGTTCCAGAGGCTCTCTTTCTAGAATTTCATTTTCGCAAATATATTTAAATATTTCTTTATTAAATACAAAAAAACCGCCATTGACCCATTGCTTCATTTTAGGCTTTTCTAAGTATCTTAATATCACGTTTTGTTCATTCATTTCTACAATACCGTATTGGCTTTTAGGCTGCACGCAGGTGAGCGTGGCGCACCGCTTATGTTTTTTATGATGTTTCATTTGTTCTTGAAAATTAATGTTTGCCAAACCGTCGCCATAGGTGAGAAAAAACGGAGAATCGTGGATATATTTTTCAATACGTTTCACGCGGCCGCCGGTATTGGTTTCGCTGCCGGTTTCCGCAAAAGTTATTTTCCAGTCTTCGGTATGTTCCGGAGATTGCGCGCGCAAACGTTCCACTTGGCTTCCCCACTCTAAGGTAAAATCGCCCTTGTGCCATTCCCTAAAGTTAAGAAAAAATTCCTTTATTTTATCCGCTTTATATCCCAAACAAAGGATAAACTCGCGAAAACCGTAATGTGAATAGCTTTTCATGATGTGCCAAAGGATCGGCATACCCCCAATTTCCACCATTGGCTTAGGCAACTCTTCAGTGCGCTCGCGCAAACGAGTGCCCTGGCCTCCGCACAAAATAACCACTTGCGTCTTAGAATGCATAGCTGTTAGTCCTTAAACAATAAAATT
>JAHFBY010000008.1 GCA_023249835.1 Elusimicrobiota bacterium
TTTATCCGCCAGCGTATCGTAATAAGCGTAAACCACAATTCCGTCTACAGACTCGCTGTTCAGCGACCTTGACCCGTCAATGTTTTCTAATTCCGTATGCGTTTTAATTCGAGTTGCCTTTGCTTGTCCGCCCAAGATAACGAAATTGGAATTTTCTGTTGTCGTGCGTGAAATGTTTCCTGCCAAGTCCTTAATAACCAAGGTTTGATTTTGAGCGCTTTGCGCTCCCAAAAGAACGCCGATGTTGCCGGAATCGTCTCTGCCGTAACTGTAGTTAAGGATGCTGTTAACGCCCCCATCCACGGTGCGGGACCCGTCCGCGTTGTTTAAAGTAGTTTGAGTCTCAACTTGGCTAATTTTTGCTTGTCCGTTATAGAGCGCGTAGTCTTGGTCAATAAGGTTGGTCGTGACGTTTTTGAACGTATCGATTGAAACGCTTGTCCCCAAACCGTCTGCTCCTGCAAGTTTCCCGTCCACATATTCGTAGGTGGTGGACATGGCGCTGCCTTGCAGGACCCCGCCAGAGTCCTCCCATCCCATGAAAGTGAAAGATCCGTCCGCGTTTTGGCTAGAGGAGGCGTTAACCGATTTGGTGATTTTTGCTTGACCATAATAAATGTCGTAGTATTGGCTAATGGTTCCGTTGGTAAGGTTGTTGGACCCATCGTTAGAACGCGTTGTGCCGCTGGCATAAGTGCGCTTATTATTAAATATGCCGTCCTCTTTAACCAGTTCACCAACATCGTTGTAAGCAAAGTATTGGGTAACCTCTTGATAGTTGGTGGACTCATCCAAACCGCCTATAGATAAGGAAGCCTTACCGGAACTGTCCAGCAGGACCTCACCGTCGCTGTTATATTGGTAATGGTATTTCTCCGTTACGCTGGTGGAAGAACTTAACTTTTCCTTGCCCAACAAAATTTCGTAGACTTGATTCATTGTACCTTGGGTCAAGTTCCCTTGCCCGTCATCGCTAAACGTGTTCCCTAGACCGCTCACGCTTTTTAAGGTGCCCACGCTTTGATTATATTCATAGCTCACCGTAACGTTCTGTTTTGAGCTTGAACCGTCTAAGTTTTTTGTGCTTGAGGAACTTACGCTCTCCTTGACTTTGGCTTGTCCCAAATATTGGGTAAATTTTTGGCTAATATCCGTTCGGGTAATATTTTGGTAACCGTCATTGCTCACAGATTTTCCGCTGGCCACTGCCACCCAACCATCGCCGTCTTGGTCAGAAAGCCGCCCTTGCGCGTCATACTCGTAAGTCGTCACCATCTCCTCGCCCAAAGTTTCCCCGTCTTTCTTCCAACCTGTCCAGGACTCTGAACCGTCTTTATTAACCGTATATGATGAGGTCTGGCTGGTCTTAAGTTTGGCTTGTCCGTTAATGATGAGGTAGGTGTATTTTAAGTTTCCTTCGGTTTTGTTTTCATATTTATCTTCGGAAGTGTAAGAGCCGGTGGCTTTAGCGCCAGTCAAGACGCCTTTGGCGTCATACTCGTACTCCGTAACCATCTCATTATGGGTTTTAGTTTGATCCATTGAAGTTTCGTCTGTAATGGTTGTAATGGACGCCACCAAAGACCTGCCGCCAACAACAATATAGGTGTATATAACCGTGCCCACGGTTTTTGTTTTTAAGAGGGTGTTTTCCCCGTTAATGGAAACGGAAGCGTTGGCGCTGGTCATGTGCCCTTGCTCGTCATAAAAATAAATCGTGGTCATAGTCTGTTTTTGCAAAGAGCCGTCTGTTCCCGCTTGCCCAAAAACAGCGTTAACGCCAAACTCGTCTTTGACTATTGACACAGACCCGTCTTGACCAACGCTTATAGTCGCGGTTGTTTCTTTGGCAATGACCGCCCGGCTACCGTAAACCGAGTATTCCTGGCCGATCAGGCTCATGCTTTTGCCTGTAATTTTAGATGGGTCGCTTGCGTCCGCATATTCAAAACTTTCCCGATAGCCCGAACCGGTAGCTCCCTCCAAAATACCTTTACCGTCTTGATCATAAGTGTAGTCAACGCTAACGACCTGGTGGTGAGCGGCGGTTGTTTCTAGGTTGTCATTATCAGGATCGTAATCCGCGGTGTCGGTCGTGGTCAAACTATTGGTGATCTTAGCTTGACCGTGATAAATTTTAAAGGTCTGATCCGTGTGTCCGGTAGTTTTTGAGTTGGGCGTGGACTGCTCGCTATCGCTGCTTTTTAGGCCAACAGCGTAGCTGGTAAAATCTTCGGTGCCCGCAGCCTCAATGAGTTGGCCGGTAAAGAGGTTATAGATCATATTAAACTTTGTGGTTTGATTAACGTAAGATCCGTCGTAGTTGGTCACTAAAGTTTCCGTGGTAATTTTCGATGTTTTTGCCTGCCCGTTGATAATCAGATACTCTTTTACTGAACTCGAATGCGAGGTCCCGGTTTGGCCCATTTGGGGTCCTTCATCAGTGTCTTTAATCTTGCCAAAAGCTATGCCGTCCGAAGTCGTTTTACCCGAGGCTTGCACCAAACGTCCTAAAGCGTTATAGGTGTAATAGGTGGTTTCCTCCTCCGTGCTGGTTGAATTGTCAAAAGTGCTGGTTTTAGAGGTTGACGAAACTTTTGACAGCGCCGCTTGGCCGTCAATAATAACATACTCTTGCGTGACGCTGGAATTGGTGGTGGTGCCCTGGTTATTAGAATAGTCGTTTTGGTAGCTTCCGGTCGCGCCGTTTAAAATGCCGGTTAGCGGATCGTACCGGTAGGTCATGAGCAAGTTATTGAAGGACAAGGCGCCGTCCACCATGTCTGTTTGCGCAATGGTTCTAACCGTCTCAATTTTAGCTTGTCCTTGAAAAATTAAATAGGTTTGCTGGAGAGTCCCTTGGGTAATATTGTCATATCCGTCGTTAGCCCAGTTTGTTCCTTCGCCAAAGGTTCGCCGGTCCCAGACATCGTCTGCCGCGGTTAGGGTATCCGCGCCTTGGGTCTGTTTACCCCCATAAATAGCCATGTCGCCGGCGTCTCCGCCTAAAATAAGTTGACCCAGGGCGTTATAGGCGTAATAAACTTTAGTTTCGCTAATTGATGCGCTTTCATCGATCTGTTTTACCGGCGAGTTGTAGCTGCCGGAAAGGTTATCGTCGCTAGACCAAGAGCGCGTTAGGCTTTGAACAACTTTAGCCTGGCCGTGGATAATTGCATAAACTTGTGTTATATCGCCTGCTGTGACCTTGCCAAAACCATCTTCGGAAAAAGTGGTTCCTGACCCCTGCGCCGCAAGCAAAACACCGGCACTGTCATAAGCGTAGGTCACCACCATTGACTGCGTTTGGCTGGACCCAACCTCATTGGACTTTAGTTCGTTATATTCAATGCCGGCCACGTAGATATTGCCGGTATTTTTGTCATAACTTATATTTATAGGATCCCCGGTTAACGGAAGGATACTTAGTTCAATTAAACTTCCTTCTAAAGCCACGGAAAGCGTGCCGGACTCTACGCCGTCGGAGTAAAGCGCTAAACTTTCACTCTCCGCGCTCCACCCCACCACATATTCAATCTCTCCAATGGTGATCGCCGCGCCGATAATTTCATCAGACTCGGTTAAGTGCACCCGCCCAATTTCATAAACGTGTTCTTGCGTTAATTTGCCCGCAGAGTTGGTTAGGGTAGTCGAGTTCAAGAGCTTTGCTTGACCGGTTTGGGTTAAAGTAAAAGTTTGATTTATTGTTCCGTAGGTGATGTTTGATTTACCGTCGTCGCTAACGCTTTCTCCTGAACCGTAAGTCTGATAAGCGCCCAGCGCGTCTTTGTCCCCGGCGCCGTAGGTTCCGCCGTTAAGCACAATGTTCCCAATTGAGTCATAGGCGTAATAAACAGTAACGTCTTGGCTGGACTTAGTTTTGTCGCTGTTGGCCATAGGTTCGGCGTAACTTCCGTTGCCGTCAATGTCGGAACTCCAGGTTTGGGTGCGGCTGGACACTTGTTTGGATTGTCCGTTTATGACGATATAGGTTTGAGTGTAGGCAGCAGCGTTAAAATGGTTATAGCCGTCATTAGACAAAGAGTTGCCGGAGCCTTCAGTAAAGGCGAGTTGTCCTAAATAGTTGTTTCCTGAAACCAAGTATCCGGGCTCGCCATAATAATAGTTAGTGAGCGTGGTGTCTTGATAAACCACGGTTGACTTGTCCGCGTTGGCAACTTGAGAAATGGTTTGCGCGCTTTTGAGTTTAGCTTGACCGCCGATCGAAATATACTTTTGGGCAATAGCGCTTTGCGTTATATTTTGCGCGCCGTCCTCGCTCCAAGAAACGCCCTCGCCAACAGTTTTGCCGTCCTTACCTTTCCCGCCATAAACGCCCTCTTCGATCGCTAAGAAACCATCTTTATCATAAGCGTAATATACGGTTACATACTGCGAAGATTTAGAATGGTCCGCGTTTGACCAAGGTTGATCGTAGCTTCCCTGGTTTTCTATATTTGAACTGTAATTCCAGGTGTGGCCGGCAACTTGGCGCGCTTGGTTATGGATAATCACATACTCTTGGGTAATGTCTGATTTCGTAAAACTTTCGATCTTTTTGCCGTCGCGGTAGAAACCGGTCCCTTGTCCTTGCGCTTGGGCTAAGTGTCCAATTTTGTGTTCTTGGGAAACAGCAAAACCTTCTTCGCCGTAGTAGCTATAGTTTAAAATCGTGTCTTGACCGCTGCTGGACCCGTCAAAATTGTTTGTTCGCGAATTATTTTGAGCGATTTTAAGTTTAGCTTGACCCTGCAACACAATATACTCTTGCTCAATTTCAGTGTTGGTAACATTTTTATTGCCGTCTTCGCTTAAACTTGAACCAAAACCTTGGGTCCGGCCGTTGTTGTCTTTTCCGCCGTAAACGCCGCCCTGAGCGCTTAATCGTCCAGCCGCGTCATAAGCGTAGTACACCGCAAGGTCCTGCGTGAACGTTGTTCCATAAACGCTGGTTAAAGGTTTCTCTATACTGCCCCCTTCTTCCGCGTCGCTTGACCAGCTCTCTGAACGGCTCTTGTAAAGTTTAGCCTGACCGTTAAGCAAGATGTAGTTTTGAGTGACCTGGGCGCCGCTATAATTACTGTAAGCATCGTTAGACCAGTTCCTACCTTCGCCGATAATTTTACCGTCCCCTAACTTGCCGCCGTAAACGCCGTTTTCTAAAACCATTTTACCGTTCGCGTCATAGGCGTAGTAAACCCTCATTTCCTGATGCGAAACGCTTTTATCAAAGTTAGCTAAAGGAGACTCATAGCTGCCCCCGGCGTTTTCGTCGCTGCTAAAGTTTTTTGTGTAGTTTTGAATTAATTTGGATTGCCCGTTAATGATGCGGTAAGTTTGATCTATTTCCGAACGGGTATAACTTTTAGGCGAAAGCCCGTCATGGGAGAGTCCGGTTCCTTTTCCTTGGGCGCTGGCCATCACGCCATATTTATTTTCTTTCGTTACCGCTAACTCTGCGCTCACCGCGCCGTTTTTATCAACCTGGCCATAATATTTATATTCCGCCTCCATATCTTGCACTGACTCCGAACCATCTTTATTAACGGTATGCGAAACCGTGTGGGAAGAAGAAAGTTTTGCTTGCCCTTTCATCACATCGTAGACTTGGCTGATGGCGGAATCGGTAATGTTGTCGTTGCCGTCGTTACTAAAGGTTGTGCTTATTCCTTGAGTAACGCCGTCATTATCTTTTCCTCCGTAGACCCCGCCTTCTTTTACAAGATCTCCGGATACCGTATAAGCGTAATAAACGATTGATTCTTGTTGGGTGAGGCTGTCGTCAGAATTCTTGAGTGGACTACTGTAAGCGCCTTCGCCCAAAGCGTTGGAACTGTAAGATTTGGTTATGCTTTTAATCAATTTAGCTTGATTAGTGATAATGGCGTACTCTTGTTGGACGTCCCCGGCAGTGTAGGTTCCATGCCCGTCGCTGGAAAGGGATTTCCCAGAAGACTCGCTATGAGTGATCAGTCCGGTAAGCGGATCGTATTCGTTCGTGGTTTTTAGGGATTGGTCAAGGCTTGTGCCGTCTAAGTTTTGACTGTGTGAAAAACTGACTGATTGAGTGAGTTTGGCTTGTCCGTGTTCAATGCGGTAGGTCTGAAAAGTGGTGGCGTGGGTAGTGTTATTTTTTCCGTCGTTAGAGTCTGAGTCGCCGGTTCCTAAGGCGTCAATGAGTTGGCCCGAGGTTTGGTCATAAATATATTCAACGGTTTGCGACTGTTGGGAAGAAGAGCCGTCAATGCTGATGAGGTCGGTGTTGGTAATAGACTTTACCATCTTTGCTTGACCAAACTTTATTTCATAATTTTGGATCAAAGTTCCGCTTTGGCTCGAAAACCTGTGAGCGTCGTTTGAATTGAACGTCCCTTCGCCGGAAGCAAAGATCAACTTATTTTTATCGTCATACTGATAGTACACGTGCAAAGTTTGATGTTGCGAAGACTCATCAACGGGAGAACTGGTGCCGGACTCCGTGGTGGTTTCTACCAGTTTCGCTTGTCCGTCCCGAACCTCAAATTCCTGAGTGACGCTCGTTTTAGTCACAGTGCCGTCCGCGTTATAAGCGGTTGAAGTTCCAAACCCTTCTGTTTTACCATCATTATTTTTGCCGCCCACCACGCCACCTTCCTTCACCATCCTGCCCAAAGAGTCATAAGCAAAATAAGTGTCGTTGTTTTGTTCTTGCGTGGAGCCGTCAATATTCAAAGTTACGGAATTGGAATTGCTGTAGGTCATTTTAGCTTGACCCAAAACAATTGCATAATTTTGCGATATTTTGCCTTGCGAGATGTTGCCGAACCCGTCGTCCGCAGAAGATGTTCCCGAACCCGCCGCCAAATCCAAATCTCCCTTATCATTGTAATGGTAAGTCACGGTAATGTTTTGCGATTGCAGGCTTTGAGTTGTTTCAAGGCCGTCATAGTTCCAAACCTCTCCGGTTTGCGAAATAACCATTTCACCGTTCAACTTATTGAAGCTGGCTAAAATTACGGAATCGTTTTCATTGGGCAGGAGGATTAGAAGGGTCGCTTGGGAATCCGTGTCGTTGACAACCACGTTGCCGCTAACCCACTCTTGAAGGTCGTCAGTAAAAGTCCGCGCCACTAAACCCTCTTGGGACCCGTCCCACCCTAAAGTGTAGTCCACGTTGTTTATAGTAAACACCGCGCCCACTAAATGTTGGAAAGCGGAGTCAAAGTCGTAAGCAGGAGGCGGCAATTGGGATTCACCGGCAACGTTTGTTTGCGGCGCATAGCTTTGGCGAACCATGGCCAAACCCTGGTCCGTTGTGCTCGTAATAGAGGAAGCCTGTTTTGACTGACCGTTGATAATGAAATAAGTTTGATCAATTGTTCCTTTGGACTGAGTTTGGCTAACGTCAATATTTTGCGTTTCTGTGCTGCCAAAAGACTTAACCAATCGCCCTTCGTCGTCGTAACCAAAAAACTGCGTTTGGTATTGTTCCGAACTGGACCCGTCTTGGTTCAGTGTTTTAGAAACCGTGTTCTGCTCGTCTAAAACCGCTTGATCGTTAATAACCTTAAAGGTTTGATTAGTAGTCGTTTGGGTAGCGTCCCAGGGAGTCACCCCGTCGGCTTTAAATCCACCGTGGACGAGGCCTTTGCCGTTGCCCGAAGCCTCTGTCAAGCGTCCGTCCTTATTATAGGTATAGTTCACGATATTGGTTTGCTGGGAATCCGAGCCGTCCGCATTTAAACTTATATTTTTAGTGACCGCCACCATCAATTTTGTCTGGTTACCGTATAAACCAAACAATTGCTGGCCAACGGAAGAGCTCCTGTTGCCAAAATGATCTAGGGAAAATGAATTCACTAAAGTCGTTGCGCCCAGCAGTTTACCTTGAGAAAGGTTGTAGTCGTAAGCGGTCAACTGCATTGAATCTTGAACGTCGCCGTTTAAAGACGCGCTACTAGACTCGCTAAGCTGTAAAAGCAGCTTAGTTTGACCGTTTACAACGGTATAAATCTGTTCCTGGTTGGAATAGGATTGCGTATAATCTTTTAGTTCGTCTATTTCGCCGTCGCAATTGGAATCGTTCCAAACAGTTTCATTGGAATATGACTTTACCGAACCTTGCGCTCGGCTGAGTTTATTGTTTTGGTCGTAGAATTGCGTGACCACGGAATCGCTGATATCTGTGCTTCCGTTACTCTTTTGCAAAGCGGTATGCTGCCGGGTTTCCTGAACTTGTCCATGGTCGTTATAGGTCATCACAGTGTCGCTTAATGAACTGACGACTCCTGATTCTGAGTCCGCCGACAACTCGCTATAACTAACCAAATTATTATTTTCGTCATAGGTCATGCCCGAACGCACTGAAACAACCTCTCTTAATGAAGAAACAGCATGTTCTTGCCCAACTAAAGAACCGTCTTTAATTAATTCCAGAAGCGATTTGCCGGAAACGCTTAAAAAATCGCCCAACTCTTTTGAACTTAACGTTTTTCCATTGAAAGAATAGCTGGTTTGGGTTCCGCTATAATAGGACTGCGTATTAACAAAACCGCGCATGCGGCCAAAATCGTCATAAGTTATGTTCGCAGTGAGCGCTCCGGACACGGAACCGTCCGCGCTTTGCGTGGTTTCAAAAAATCCGGAAATTTGATTTAAATTGTTATAGGTAACGCCTTCCCTCGCCGCCACTTGGGTTTCGTTAACCGCAAAATTTTGACTGCGGCTAACAATAACTCCCTCCGCTAAGAGTCCAAAAAGAGTTTTTTGGGGATTAGTTTCCAGGATTTTGTTTAAAGCGTTAAGGTTTAAAATGTTTCCCGCCGGGTCCGCATAAGAGTTTCTAGACTCAAAACCGTTTTTAACCGTTTCTGTCACTTGCGCGACGATTCGCCCTTTAGAGTCATGCGCAATATCGCTCACCTGCGTAGCCACGTCAAAACCAGAGTTCTTGCCGTATTGGGAATAGGCGGTCAATTGCCCTAAAATGTTATATCCCTTGGCTTCCCAATCTATTTCGTCGGTCAACGTGTATTCTAGTAATGAACGTCCTTTTGCGTTGGTAACGGTATTTTTTAAGCTTATGGAATTAGACGCCTGCTTTTGCGTTTGGTCCGCCTGCCTGGGCCGATAGGTCCGTTCCGTATAAGAGTCCAGGTCGCCCATACTGTTGTATGAAACGTTGTCGCGCTCAATTTTATAAATGAGCGAGTCGGTTCCGTTACTTTGATTTATTATGCGCGAAAAAGACTGCATTTGGTCCATGCTGTTATAGCGAACGTCGTTTAATTCCGTTTGCGTCACAACGCCGGAACCATCAACGCTTTGCTCTTTAGAAACAATTAACCGCCCGCGGACGTCATAGGCCATATCGCTAATAGTTCGGTGCACCTGGGTTAAAGGGAGCGAAACGTCCTCTAAAACAGTTTCTTCATAAGAGATCACGCGGTCTTGACCATCTAAAACAATACCCGACCTCTCACTGCGCGACCCAACCTCCCAATGGTAAGATCCTTCTGAACCCAGCGTGCGGTTAGTTTCCACATACCCGGTGTTGGTAATATTGGCGCGCTCGCGCGTTTGGAAGATGTTGCGCAAAACTTTTTCGTTACGATCAAACCCTTGGGTGGATATGGAATCCAAATATCCAATAATTTTTCCGTCGGGCCCTTCGTTTGTTTGAATCCTCTTAGTGTTAACTATTGATCGTCCGTAAATTGTATCGCCGCGCGCGTTAAAACCTTCGGTAACGGTTTGCACTTTTGAGCCGGATTGGCGTTTTAATTTGTCGTAGGTCACTTCCGTTGTGAATCGATTTATGGTCAGGTCTTCATTGATAATTGTTTCTCTAAAACCCACCAACTGGCCGGACTGGTTATACCCTTCCCCAATTTCCAATGCGCTCCAATCCGTAAGGGTTACTTTTCCTTCATCCGTAGTCAATTTTTCAAAATAACCCACCAAAGACCGATTTTCATTGTAAACCATGGTGGTCCGGTCCCGGCGCAGCGTTTGGTTGTTTTCAATTATAGTTTCGCTGAACGAGCCGACGTCTCCGGCAATATTATAGGTAGTGTCCTCGCGGATAACGGTTTGCGCGTTGCCTAAAGAGTCCGTGGTTGTTTGTTGATAACTCTTATTTTGGCCAAAACTGTCATATTCGGTTTGCGTTACCTGAACTTTGGTCTCCAGCCCCTGTTCGTTGGTGCGGTGGATGATATATCCCCTCACCTCGTCATATTGGTTATAGTTCATCTCTGTCCATTTTTCGTGCACGACTTTTCCTTCCCCGTCTTTGGTCAGTTGCTCGTAACCGCTCAGCACATACTCTTTGGAAGAGTCCTCCGCAGGGTCCCAATTTTGGTTCTTCTCATAAATTGCGTTCACCCAATCTTTAATTGTTTTGTTGCCGTAAGCGTCCGTACTTTCTTCATGATACCCGGTCAAGTTACCGTGTTCGTCATAGGCGCCGTTAGACCAGCTCTTTTGGGTAATGTTGCCGAACGTGTCGGTTTCAACTTCCTTATAATTGGTAACGCGGTCCTGGCCGTCGTATTTAATGTCGTTGCGATTTATCGTGGTAAGGTTGCCGCGCGTGTCTAACCGGTTCTCCTGAAAACCAACCACCGTCTGTTTTCCGCGGACGTTTGAGTCCTCGGTATAAACAATATCTTTCCTCCTCACCACTGTCACGTTGCCGCGCGAATCCAGCTCTTCAGCGATGAAACCGCTCATCAAGCCGCGGTTGTTGTAGGTCATGGAAGTGGTGTTGCGCAGGATCAAGTTTCCTCTGGAATCGCGCACCTTTTCGTTGGTAATTTTGACCGCCATCCCGTTGTCAAACTCAATGCGTTTGCCGTCGTTAAATTGGATATAGCTCGACCCGCCCGTAGCGTTGGCCCGCTCAATGGCAATTTCCGACTGTATTCCTTTAATGGCGTTTAAGGTTTGCCAGAACTGATCGGAGTTGCCCGCCCGGTTTTGAACGGCAAGCACGTTTTGGCTTAAAAAACTTTCGCGTTCCGCCATCATCCTTTGCGCGGTCTTCATGCGCATAATTTGCTCGTGTTCTCGCTTATCGGCTTCCTGGGGGTTTAAATATCCCGATTGCGCCCGTTCCTCGCGCAACTGGTTGGTAAACGACAGAGCGTTTAAGACGACGTTATTTTTTTTCCAGCCCGCAGAAATTCTATTTTTGAAGTTATTATAAAAGTTAGGCACCGCGTTTCTGGGCAAAGCTTGAACAATGTTTTGCGCCAAGACTGTTTGGGTTAAAAGAAAGATAACGCTGATGAATAAGGCGATGAACCGCTTTAAGTTAAATAAGGTAGGTAAAACGAACTGTATATACCAAGACAAGGGCGCTGTTTTGGGCAGCGGTGTGAAAAAGCATTTCCAAAGGATTGTTTTATAACGCTTCATCTATCCTTGGCCCCCCGGCCTTTTCTAAAAAGCAAACGGTCCGGCGGACACATTGCCGGATTACAGTTACTATAACAACATTCAGTTAAACTATTCTTAAACTTTTTGTAACATTTTTGTAACATTTTTAGCTCCGGCCGGGGCGTGAAAAGCCACTGAAAAGACACCTTAAATATACCCGCTTAAAACCCGGCTGTCAATGCCGCCGGCAATCCAAAGGCCCCCTTGTCCTCAGAGGTTAATTCTGCTATCCTACGGTAGGGGCGAGGCGTGCCTAGCCCCTACTAAAATATGCGTTCCAAATCAAAACTATTTTTTTCCCTTTTATTTACTTTAGGTTTTGGGCTTTTAACCCGAACCGGTTGGTCGCAAGACCCTATTGACCAAAAGTTAATCAATGAACTTTTAGATGTCGCGTTCAACGCTTATGTGGAAAACGATTTCAACACTGCGATGCTCAACTTTCAAAAAGCCCTCCAAATTGATTCTAACGACGAAACCGCGTTGCGCGGATTAAAACAATGCCGGGACAAGTTGGGAAAAAACTTAAAAAACAAAGAAAAGGACATTAAACTGCTGCGCAAAATGGTTAAGAATAAACAGTGGATTGACGCCATTGACCGCTTGCGCGATATATTGGAAGACGCGCCTAACCTGGAATCAGCCGTACAAATTGCCAAAGAAATGGACATGATCTTAAAAGATAAAATGAGTTCCGCTCCTCCGGGGTCAGGCGAAGAAAACCTTTACCGCGGGTTTTTGTCCTACATGCACAAACGCTACGATCAGGCGGTGCTGGCTTGGGAAGAAGTCAAACGCGTTGTTCCCTCTAACGCAAAAATTCAAATTTACATTGAAAAAGCCAAAACTTTGCAGCACGACAATTCCCGTATCGACGCTTTGACAGACGGACGCAAGCGCGCGAAAGTCGCTTGGGAAGAGGGCGATTACGAGCAAGCAGCGGTTGAATGGAAAAAAATTCTTGAGTTTGAACCCTATAACGAAGAGGCTAAAGCCGAGTACTTAAAAGTTTCGCAAAAAGCGAACGAAAAAAATCGAAGGAACCAAATTGGCGTCCTCTACGACAGCGGGTTGACCTTCTTTCAAGCGGACAAATACGCGGACTCGCTGGAACAGTGGGAATCCATACTCGAGTTGGACCCTGAGAACGAAGTGGCCGCGGATTACGTGAAAAAAATACATTCCAAAGGCGTTAAGAGCAAACCCAAAAAAGACAAAACAATACCTTCTTCCCATAACCCAGGTCCGGTAGCTCCTGTTTTTATTCCGGGTTCAGTTAGCTCTATGGAAATAAAAACAGGGATCAACGCTTATGACAGCAAAGACTATCCCGCCGCCGTCTCATTTTTTGAAGATTTTTTAATTAAGAAGCCGAATCATATTGAAGCCAAAAAATGGATTTCTTTGATAAAAGCTGAGCAGGCAAAAGTAGCGGGAGAGCATTACCGTAAAGGGTTGATCGGTTACTCGCATGGAGATTTAGAAACTGCGGTAAGGGAATGGCAGAACGCGCTTAAAGTTGACCCGGAACATGCGCAAACAAAGCGCGCGCTGTTAAAGGCCAGGGGAGGCCGCTAGGATGAGGCGGTCAAGCGCGCTCTGCGCTGTTGCGCTGTCATTGGGATTTTACACCGTTCCCCCCCCCTCCCTGGCCGCGCCCGACAACAGCGTTGAGAGCGTTGTGGTTTCAGAGTCAAGTTCCGGGGTTAGCGTTATCATTGAGTCCGCCGAACCTTTGAACTATTTTCCAACCGAAAATGTTTCGCCGCCCAGCATTGACATTAATTTTCGAGAAAACGTGGTTTCTAGTCTTCCCCCGCTGGACGAGGTTAACAAAAATATTTTAGAAAACATTCGTTACGGTTACGCCCCAGACTCAAGCGCTTCCCGCATTAAGTTCATACGTTTGGAACTATCGCAAAAAGCAGATTACGACATTTCGCAAAAAGATTGGATCTTAACCATATCCATAAAACCGTACGCGCCGAAACATGTTCCCACCGTAGAAATGCCGCAGAGCAGGGTCATGGAATATGGTTCGGCGGACGAATTTGAAGTGGCCAGCGTCGCGTTGCCGCCTAACCCCAAAATAAAGGACTTCGTGCATGTGGGTTTAACCAACAATAAGGGTTTAGAAATTGCCGAACTGGAATATAAACTTTCTCAAAAGAAGCACTTTGAAGCCAAGCGCAACTTTTTTCCCGCGGTTAGCGGCAAATATTCCGACACCGACGGAACGACTCAAACCAACCCGTCGGACGAACTCACCAAAGCCGACTTTCGCAAGAAAGAATACGGACTCGAGTTAGGACAGCCCATATACCAAAGCGGGCGGATCTACTATTTTGAAAAACAGTCCAAAGTTGAAGTGGACATTGCCCGGCTGCAGGTTGACAAACTCACGCTCGAAGCGACTTTTGACATTGTCAAAGCGTTATTAAACTTCTTGCAACACCAAGAGACTCTAAAGATCCGCCGCGCTTTCCTGCGCGACACAAAGCGGATCCTTGAATCCACAAAAAGAAAAATGGAAATTGGCCTTGCTTCCGAC
>JAHFBY010000241.1 GCA_023249835.1 Elusimicrobiota bacterium
AAGTAAAGTAATCAACCAAATCCTTTCTATGCGCGGCGGAAAAATGAACGATCCGGAGTTTGGCACAAGGATGACCGGCGAAGGGGTTTACGCGGATCACCTGCAAAAACTATTTCAAATCATCTGTAAAAAATTAGGTTACAAACCCTGTGAAGAGCATTTGTCCGCCGGATCTTTCCGGCGCGTGGATCCCAACCAACTTGAGCTGTTTGAAATCGAACAAATGCAGGGAATTCAGGTCTAAAACTGGAGCTGGGGATCGGGATTGAACCGACGACCTCTTCATTACCAATGAAGTGCTCTACCAGCTGAGCTACCCCAGCATTCAGAAGTTTCTTATTTTATTAATTTCTCAGGATAAATGCAAAACCGAACCGTTTATTTCTGGCTTCTGGTTTTTCCTAAGAGCCGTAAGATTTCCAAATAAAGCCAAATTAGAGTGACGATCAAACCAAACGCGCCGTACCATTCCATGTATTTGGGCGCGCCATTGGCCGCGCCTTGCTCAATGAAGTCAAAGTCCATTACCAAGTTGAGCGCCGCGATTACCACTACGAACAAGCTGAAGAGAATGCCCATGGGACCGCTGCCGTGGATGAAAGACATTTGCATTCCAAAGAAGCCCATCACCATGTTCACGATGAATAAGAGGCCAATGCCGCCGGTTGCCGCAAACACTCCCAACTTAAAGTTTTCCGTGGCGCGGATAACGCCGGACGTATAAGCCAAAAGCAGCGCAGCCAAAGTTCCAAAGGTGAGACCCACGGCTTGGATCACGATCCCGGGATAGCGCATTTCAAAGACCGAGGAGATGCCGCCTAAAAAAAGGCCTTGCGCCACAGCGTAGAGCGGCGCAGTGATAGGCGACCAGCTCTGTTTAAATACGGTCACGAGCGCCAGTACGAAACCTAACAAACTGCCCGCGATCACCAGCCCTGTCACGCCGCTATTGTATCCGCCGGCCGCCATTTGGTTCCAAACCCATCCGGCGCTCAACATCAATAATAACAGCAGGATGCCGGTTTTGTTTACAGTGCCGCTCAAGGTCATGCCGAAGGTTTGGTCGTTCACGATCCGTCCGTAGTTGCCGAAGGTCCCTTCTCTTAATACTGGGTTAGCGCTCCTCATCATAGTGGATTACCTGTTGTCCCCGCTGCCGGAGAGTACGTTGCGCTCTTTGCGGGCGAAAAGTTTTTTAATATTGCCCGCGGCAATCGCGTCCAGCGAAAGCTCCAGTTCGCTGGCGATCTGAGCCACGTACCACAACACGTCTCCTAATTCCTTTTCAACCTCTAAGCGGCGGGTCTCGTCCATCACCCCGTTGTTGTCCCGGATCACTTTTTTCACTTTCTCCGCCACTTCACCGGACTCTCCGGCCAAGCCCAGGGTGGGATAAATAAAATTCTTGCCGCGATTGGGATAGATGGCGGTTTCGCCTGAGAGTTTTTGATATTCGTCAAAAGTCATGTTTGTCTCCTTCTGCAATTAGGTACCATAACCTCTATTATTCAATATTAGGCTAATGGATTCAACTGTTACAAAAAGTTTACAGCCGCCTGGTTACACAATTTGTAAAATAACGATGAGATCGTTCATCTGGGGGGGGTGACATGTTTACAAGTTCTCATCACGGTTGCTTTTCTGCATATCTGCGCGCCGCGCTTTCCGCAACATTTCTTTTTTCCTCTGTTGTGCCCGTTTGGGCGCAATCGCGTTCCTTGGCTCGAGCCTCTTTTCTTAAAAAGACCTCGACTCCGTTGCCTTGGCGAAAAGCCCTGCCTTTGGAAGCGGCCCAAGTGAGCGATGTTCAGTTTCCCTCCTCCTATGGCCCGGAAAGTCCGGTGGTCATTTTGATTCGCGACATCCACCAAAACGTGCAGGCGCAAACTTCGATCGCGGCCACGTTGCGCTTTTTAGCCCGTGAAAACCAAGGGCCCTCCCCGCTCTTGGTGGGAGTGGAAGGGGCGCAAGGCGAGTTCGCCTTAAAGCCCTATTTGAATTTTCCCGATCCAATTTGGCGCGATCAGTTGGCGCAAGGGTTTTTAGAGAAAAAGCTGTTAACGGGCGCAGAATGCGTGGCCATGACCCTTAAAGCCGGGACTTGGGGGCTAGCGTTGCGCGGCATTGAAAATCCTGCGCTCTATGCGGCGCACGTTCAAGCTCTGCGCAGCGCATTTGATAGGGGGAAAGGGGCAGCGCGGCTCCTGCGAGAATTGCACAAAAGAGTTGAGCTTAAAAAAAGCGTTTCGCCGAACCGCGCTTTAGTCCAATTTTTTGAGAAAACCGAGCGTTATCAGGAGGGGCAATTGTCTCTTAAGGAATATGCTTGCGAATTCGCAGGTTTGCGCCAAACCTCTTCCCAGGAAGCGCAGTGGCTTAATATTTTGGCGTTGGGCAATGAGATCAACCTGCCCGCCCTCGCTAAAGAGCGCAGCGATGCGGCGCGCTCTTTACAGTTGGGAAATTTATCATCTGCAAACCTGGACGCCTACCCGAACCTCGAGCGCACCCTGCGCCTACAACAGCTCTTGGCTGCGCAAAACTTGGAAGACTTTTCGGGAGCGATTGAATCTCTGAAAAAAACTAAGTTGAAGTCGTTGGCAACAGCCCCGCAAGACCGGGACCTTGCGCAACTCCTAAATGATTTGGCAATGTTCAAGAAGTTAACGGGCTTAATTTTGAGCCCGGAAGATTGGCGGAACTTTGTTGCGGCCAAGGAGCGTATTTATCAATTAGGGGAAAATTTAGGCCTGCCTTTGGCGCGCGAATCTTTAGCCGCCATCCTCCGCCCTTTTGAAAACTTTAACCAAGCCGCGCTCGCCCGCAACGAAGTTTTAGTCGCCAACTTGTTGCGGCAAATGGATCGCTCAATAATCCATCGGCGAACCGCCGTTCTCATTGCCGGCGGGTTCCATACCCAAGGGCTGGTCGCTTTGCTTAAGAGCAAAGGCGCGGCTGTTGTCACTCTCACCCCGGTCATTAAAAAATTAGAAGGGAATGGCAACGAATATTTAAATAGCTTCCGCGGGAACGCGACCCAACTGCAAACAATGTTTACCGGACAAAATAGCGCGTTGCCGGTACGCCCGGCCCTGGATTTGGGCAATCAAGATCCTTTGTCGCGCATCGTGGAGGGCGGTTTTACTGTGCTGGCTGCGGCCAGGTTAAAATCCATGGGTTGGCAAGATGAGCAAATTTCTCATTGGGCGCATCAGGCCGGATTTAGGTACGTGCGCGACGTGAGCGCGCAAACAAATTCTGTCCGCGCAAACGAATTTGACGTGCATTTAATCAATGAAAAAGAGGAGTCCCTCGAGTTTAGGGTCCGTTCTTTTGACCGGGAAAACACTCCCGAGGCGGCGCAAATAGCGGGTTGGCAAGAGCTGTTTCGGGTGGCTGGCGGAGAGGCGCACTACGTGGTCTATGCTCGGACCCATGAAATGAGCGCAAAAGCCGCAGTAATCTTAAACCGGGCGAAACACTATTTTGCAACTCATTCGGGACTGTTGGGCAAGTACGTAGGCGGCCTTTGCCAAGAAGGATGGAAGAGCGCGGAAGAAAATATTTTCTTGCAAGGTGCTTGGATCAGCGCGCGCATGGCCCTGGCCATGTCCCGCGGCGTGCGGGGGCGGCCTTTGCGAAAACTACTGCACATTTATGCCGAGGAGTCGGCCAAACTGTTTGCCTTGGCGCACGATAAGGATTGGCGCGATCAACTCCTGGTTTGGGTGGAGCAGGGGCTCTTGCATTTTGCTCCGCTTCCGATCCCGAACCTGCCAGTTTCTAACCTCTATGCCCTGGGCCAAAAGATGAGCCTGCCTTATCTGGACGGGAGCGCGGACCCTGATTTATCATCGACGCTTACCCATTGGATATACAACGATGTGCAGCCCTATTTTCATGGCTCTCAGCGCGCCGTAATTTTAGGGGTCATGAGGAAAACGCTCTTTCCCTTAATCCAAAAACTTTGGTCGCCAGCGTGGCATTATTTTAATTGGGTCGGCCAACCTGCGCTCAGCCCGCATAGTTTTAGGCGCGACCTGCTGCCTCCGGCTAACCATTTCCTTAAGAGGCAGTTCTTTACGGTTCCCAAAAGAGCGCCGTTACCCGAAGCAGAGGATTCCCCTCAAGTCATTACTCCTAAAC
>JAHFBY010000242.1 GCA_023249835.1 Elusimicrobiota bacterium
AGGAAAGCATAACGGCAAAAATAACCAATACGAGAACGCCGCCCACATAAAGCATAATTTGCAGCGCCGCTAAAAAATCTGCTCCCAACAAAACAAATAAAGCCGCCACCATAGATAAAGCTGCCGCTAAATAAAGCGCGCAAGTAAACAGGTTATTTTTTAACACCACTAAAACACTTGAGATTATAAGCAAGGTTGAAATTAAATAAAAACAAAAAGCGGGAATCATTTAAGCGGCCTTGGTTCCTGTATCTTTGGGTGTATCCGCAATAACCGGGGACGGATCGCGTTTCCACTTAACAAACATTTCACTGCGCTCTTTCATGCTCCACTCGTAATCATGACTATGCCGCACTGATTTTATCGGTTTGGTGGGACAGGCCTCTTCGCACAACCGACAATAGTTGCACTTGCCAAAATCAATTTGATACCAATTCACTTTGGCAATGCGCTTTTGCGTGGCCGGATCCACATAGGGCTCCAAAGAAATACAGGCCGTTGGACAGGCTTTAACGCATAAATTACACGCTGTGCAAGTTTCCTTGTCAAATACCAGCGTGCCGCGAAAACGTTCCGGTGGGGTTAATTTTTCATCGGGATATTGAACCGTTATTGCGGGCTGAAAAAGCCAGCGTCCGGTAACGGCCATGCCTTGCAGCAAAGCTTTGGAAACTTGATAAATAGTCTTAAAATAATTAATCACGTTTAAACTCCCAAAGCTAAAACAACCGCCCCCGCAATCAAAATGTTAACAAAACTCCAGGGCATCAAAAATTTCCAGGTAAACTCCATTAGCCGATCCACCCGCATGCGCGGGAACGTCCAACGAAACCATAGGAATAAAAAAACAATGCCGAAACTTTTCAACAAAAACCAGACCCATGTGGGAAGGAGCGGCCCGCTGCCCCCGCCTAAAAAAAGCGCCGTTGTCAGACCCGAGGAAAGGAAAACATAGGCGTATTCTGCCAGAAAAAAAAGCGAAAACTTCATGCCGGAATATTCGGTATGAAAGCCCGCCACCAGTTCTGATTCCGCCTCCGCAATGTCAAACGGCGTGCGGTTGGTCTCTGCCACCGAAGAAATAAGAAAAATAATGAAGGCGATTTGACCAATCACCGGGTAGAATATAAACCAACGCGGGATGAACCCAAACCACATGCCGCTTTGATAATTTGCAATATCCGTGAGCTTTAAAGATCCAACGAAGAGCAGGATAGGCACGATCGAAAGCACGCGAGGAATTTCATAAGAAACCGATTGCGCTGCCGCGCGCAAGCCGCCCAACATTGAATATTTATTGCCCGAACCCCAACCCGCCATAACTATGCCTAAAACCGATAAACCCGATATCGCAAAAATAAACAAAACGCCAATGTCTAAGTTTACCGCAATTAAATTGCTGCCAAAAGGCAGGACCGCATAACAAATAAACGCGGGAACAAATACCAATACCGGAGCTAATCGGTGGACCCAGGAGTTAGCTGACTCAGGGATTATATCTTCCTTTAATATCAACTTAATGCCGTCGGCAATGGTTTGGGCCCATCCATGCCAACCGCCAGTGGTCATAGGTCCTAACCGGCTTTGCATATGCGCAGAAACTTTACGTTCCCACCAAACCATAAACATTACGGACACCGAAATAAAACCAATTAGAAGGCTGCACTCTATCACCATGCCTGCAATCTGCGACGCCATTTCGGGTATCGGCAATTTCTGTAAAATAGGCAGTAAAAATTCCCAAATTTGGGTTAACCGCATCCCTAACTCGCCAATCGCCATGGCGGTTCCTCCGCCAATAAGGCCCATGAGCGCAAGCACGCCAATGCTTCTTTTCTGGCTTTGAGTTAACACGGGAAAAATCATTTCGCTTTACCGATCCACTTCGCCTAAAACAATGTCAATGCTGCCCAAAATCGCAACTACATCCGCAAGTTTCATTCCAACCAAAATTTTCTGCAATATAGTTAAATTAATAAAGGAAGGAGCGCGCACATGCACCCGATAAGGTTTATCTTCACCGGCGGAGAGGCAGTAAATTCCTAAAACGCCGCGCGGAGCTTCCAACTGGGCATAAGATTCACCTACCGGCGGACGGATTATTCTTGGCACTTTGGCGTTAGGCACGCCCGTTGGCAAATGGTCCAACGCCTGTTCAACTATTTTTACAGACTCTTTCATTTCCTGGATGCGAACCCAATAACGGTCCCAACAATCGCCCTGTTTGCCGGTCGGCACATCAAATTTAAAATCTTGATAATGGCAATAAGGCTCATCTTTACGCAAATCAAAAGAAATTCCACAACCGCGCAGATTAGGACCGGTAATAGCATAAGATATGGCATCTTCTTTGGATATAATGCCGATATTTTGCGTGCGATCTTTAAATATGGGGTTTTCAGTCAGGAGGATGTCGTACTCCACAAAGCGCGGCTTAATCCATTCCAAAAAAGATCGGCATTTTCCAATCCAATCTTCCGGCAAATCCGCCATAACTCCACCGATGCGAATATAATTATAAGTCATGCGCGCCCCGGAAACTTCCTCAAAAAGATCAAGTATTTTTTCCCGCTCGCGAAACGCATGTAAAAATGGAGTGTACGCTCCAATATCAATGCCGTAAGTGCCGAAAAATACCAAATGTGAGGCAATGCGGTTTAGCTCCACCATGATAACCCGCAAATAGTCTCCGCGCAAAGGCACCTCAATTTGCAAAAGCTTTTCCACTGCTAAACACCAAATTAAATTGTTGGACATCGCGGACAAATAGTCCCAGCGATCAGAAATAACCAACATTTGCGGATAAGTGCGGTTTTCCGCTAACTTTTCCGTGCCCCGATGCAGGTAACCCACGTCCGGCTGAGCCGCGGTGATCACTTCTCCATCAATTTTTAGAACCACGCGTAAAACGCCATGGGTAGAAGGGTGCTGAGGACCAAGGTTTAAAATCATCTCCTCAGTTTGAAAATCGCTGCCTGGTATACGAATAAGTTCGGTTGCCATTTATTTAATCGTCGTACCTATCCGGCACATGCACAAAGTCTTTGCGCAGCGGCCAGCCGGGAAAACCGTCCCACATCAATATGCGCGTACAATTGGGGTGGCCTTCAAAATTTATTCCAAACATGTCGTAAACTTCCCGCTCTTGCCAATCCGCTGCGGGCCAGAGACTGATCACGGAGGGGATGAGGGGATTGTCTCTGGGCAAGGAAACCTTAACAAACAATTTATGTTTATGTTGAAATGAATAAAAATGATAGATCACGTCAAACCTAGGCTGGACGTTGCCCATGGGCAAAACATAATCCGCAGCCGTCAGCATAATTAGGAAATCAAAGGCAAGGCGGGGATCGTTTTTAATAATTTTTGCCGTTTCTATCCATTCGTGCGGCACAGCCTGCACATATAAATATGGATCGCGGTAAGGCTTAGCCTCATGCGCGGGCATTGCCACGGGCATTGGCGGAGGCGGAATTTCGCTAAGGCCCGGCAACTGGGTTCTAAGCACGGCGTAAACTTCAGAATTATTCATATTTTGCTCTAAATGAACTTAATCTCTCACTCTAGATAGCGGAGGCAGCACCACTTTTTTTGCTATCGACATTTTTTCAATTTTTTTTTGAAGTTCCATCAATCCATACTGCAAAGCTTCCGGACGCGGAGGGCACCCTGGGATATAAATATCTACCGGAATAATTTTGTCCACGCCCTTACAAACCGAATAAGAATCATAATAGGGACCGCCTTTATTAGCGCAAGCTCCCATAGAAATGACCCAGCGCGGACCCGGCATTTGATGGTATAACCGCTCGATCATGGGCGCCATTTTTTTTACCACTGTTCCCGCAATAATCATTAAATCCGATTGACGCGGAGTAGGGCGCGGGATAACGCCCATACGGTCAAAGTCAAACCTGGGCGCATAGGAACCCATCATTTCAATAGCGCAGCATGCCAAACCAAACGTTAACGGCCAAATAGATGATTTGCGCGACCAATTGACAAAATAGTCGATGGAAGAAATAATCACTTTGCCGCCAGGCATATTTAAGACAAGGCCGGGCAACTTCTCTAAAACGCTGGACTCCATATTTTTATACCCCTCCTATTTCCACTCCAAGCCGCCCTTTTTCC
>JAHFBY010000243.1 GCA_023249835.1 Elusimicrobiota bacterium
CCGTTAGCGAGGGAGAGGTTTTGCTTCATGAAAAAGCGTCGGTCCCGGGACGGCAAGACGTTGAAGTAATCATTACGCGTAAACCTCCCTCCGCAACGGATGAAATTTTTTCTGCGGCGCATAACATTGTGCCGGAACATTTTTATGGTTTGGCAAATAATTTTCTTTCCGAGTTGACTGTGAGGCTAGCGTCAGCGTTTAATAATAACCATGTGCCGGATGCTTTGCAGGGATTGGCCGCTAAATGCGCGCAAATAGCATTTACAAATATCCCAATTATTAATGAAAATTACGAAGATTTTAATCAAGCCGGTTTCGTTCAATTAATTTCTCAAGCCATTAATGAATTTAAAAATCAATTTGAGGTTGGGAAGGACTCTCTTGGCTCAGAGATAGTGCGGTATTTAGAGGGGTTACTGGCTGATGAAGAAAGTAAAAGACAAGAGGCGTTGCTCGCATTGGTTAATCGGGCGCACGACTGGTTTTCCAGTCCCGCGGTTAGCCGGGCATTAACCCAGCGGATCGCAGAAGTGGCGGTGTTTAATAATGAGCTCTTTGCGGACACTGAAGTTACGATAGTAAACAGTTCTGAGAATAATTTCATAGTAAATATCCTTGTTAAGTTAACCATTGACGGTAAAGAACACCGAAAGGAGAAAAGATTTCGGATCGTGGAGACGGATTTAGGCGCGGACGATAGTTTGGAGTTTGGCGGCTCTTTTATTCGGGCAACATGGAGCCACAAGGATGACGCCATTCGCCTCGCTAAAAACCTTATTTCGAGAAATAGGTTTATGCCTGTACTGTTGGAAGAGTTTCAAGAAATCGCCGTTGCGATGAAAGGTAACTTGCTGGGTTTGAGTCAAGAGCAAATTATACAGTCGGTACAAGAAATGGACGCTCGATTTCGCTCCCTTGATCAAAGCGGGTTAGAGAGCATGAATTTAACCGCTCAAGAAAATGCTATTGGGCAAGAGTTTGGGTCTTTATTAGATCGGCAAGCAAGCTCAGGTTCATCATTCCGGCAGACAAGTTCAGATCCGGTGCGCGCTATTAATACCCCAAACTTGACAACTCCCCCAGCAAGTCCAAGATTCACAAAATCGGGGACAAATACCCCTTTCCCTTTCGGTGGAAGGCCTCCATTAAATCGGTCGTTGTCGGGTTTTGGATCGCCCGCTCAAAGTGTTCAATCGCCCATGTCTGATATTTACCGTCTTTTATCTACTTTAGATTTATCGATGGATGCTGCTAGAGAGTTAACCGAACCGAGCAAAGCGTTAACTGGTGAGTTCGAAATTCCAATATATAATAAAAAAACTAGCCAGATAAAAGTTGAGAAGTTTCATTTCGGCCGGTTCCGGATGGGTCCGCTCAATAAAGCCGGGAAAGGGGGTATCCGCTTTTCTCATACTACGGGGCCTGAAGAAGAGCAGGCCCTATCGTTTTGGATGTGGGTAAAAAATATCCTCATTGGCAATGATCAATATTCTGGGGCCAAGGGGGGCGTTAACTTCGAACGTCCATTAGGGGAGTATTCACCCGCTGACAGGATGAAAGTGTGCCGCTTATATGTGCGCAACCTGCTCAGTTTAGATCCCGACGCCATTGGCGAACATACGGATATCCCTGCTCCGGACATTGGCACCGACGTACAGGACATGGCTTGGATGATGGACGAGTATTTGCGGATTTTGTTAGAACGCGGCAAGTTTAATAAGAATAATAAATTGATGGAAACGTCATTAAAAGTTGAACTGGGTATTGGCACGCCGCTCTCTTTACGAACGGCGAGCGAGAAAATTATCAATGATTCAAACTATGCTGATCTTCCGGTATATTTAGCTTATATGCGCTATATTGGGAAACATCCCAAAAATAAAGAGAACGCCACGGAAATAGGCGCGTTTACCGGCAAACCAACCACGCTTGCGGTATTTAAAAAGATGATCGGGTTAACCGATATAACCGAGGCCGACCGCATATTTGATTTAGGCGGGTTAAGCGGGCGGGACATGGCTACGGGATATGGCGTGGCGATCGTGGCCAAGGAAGCGGTTAACTCTATCCTTCGTAAAGACCTGGCAGAGACAACTTTTGCCTTGCAAGGATTTGGAAAAGTGGGATCATTTGCTGCCCGCTATATCGTTGAGTTAGGAGGTAAAGTAAGTTTAGTTTCCACCTTTGACGCAGGGGAATATGTGGTGGTGAGCGACCTTGGCACTGAAGGGCTCCCCATTGAAAAAATGATTGAACATCTCTCGCAAGGAAATTCCATGAAATCGTTTACGGACAATAATGTATCCATTCAGGTGCTCCAAAGCGGAGATATGGGCAAAGCCAGGGCGCTAAGACTGTTTGTTTCCGCTTCGGTAGACGTTCTGGTCCCGGCAGCGGACCGCGATATGATTACGCGCGCAAACGCTAAAGATGTTAAGGCAAAATTGATCGTGGAAGGGGCGAACGCGCCCGTTTCCTCTGAAGCCGATGAAATCTTGTTTGAACAAGGAACATTCTCTGTCCTGGACGTGCTGGCCAATGCCGGAGGTGTGCGCGCCTCTTTTTATGAGTGGCAGCAAAATCTAGGTGAGCAGTTTCAGTTGAGCGAAGATGAAGTGAAAGATCTTTTGAGAGCAGATTTAATCCAAGCTTTTAAAAAGTTATTCGAAAAATGGGAAGAAAACGAACGATCCATTACATTGCGCAAGGCGGGATATATGTTGGCGCTAGTAGATATGCGCGCGCAGGAAACTGTCCATGCCAGCCACAGCATTGCCTTGGCCGTGGTTGGCGCGATGAACAGAGTCATCAAATCCTTTAACATATTCGGGTTTAGTGTTTCTTCCATCGCTCAGTTATTGCAAGAAATTCATTGGTCACAGATTTCGTTCCTTGATCCCGAGTTTTTAAAAACGCCGGGTGAACAGGCTGTTCAGATCTATAATAAAGCTTTTCCGGACAGTTCGGTAAACATTAATTTGCTCTCTCAAACCGATTCCGAACTGCGCTTTGAGATTACGGGGTCAGATCGCGACGTAATTCCGGTGCGGTTGCGCTACTCTAAAAACAGCTATCGTGATAACAAGGGAAACTTTGTGCGCGCAACTTGGGAACATCTCGGCGCTGCGGGCTATGAGGTGATCGTTTACTCTAACGCCCAAGACCGCCTGGTCTTAACCCTTTTGGAAGAGTTCAGCGAAATTATCTCTCATTCCCGTTCACTGGCATTGCGCCAAAACGAAAGCGCGGCACATGCGCAAGTAGAGAGAGTAGATTCTATGTTTAGGGCATTGGACTCTGTTTCTGAACAAGATTTGTTGAGCGACCTGGAACTGTTGCGTTGGTTTTTTGCGCAAAGCGCAAAGGATAGAGACCAGCTTGAAGCAGAACGGGCTTTGCGTTCATTGCCTTATTTAAAAGGAAGCCAATTGCAGGAAGCTGTGCGCAAACTGCAATTGGCGGTTCCGGCCAAAGTCAGCGCGCTTCTTACGTCTGGGGATAGGGAACAGAGCGCCCGGACCGATGCGCTCAAAAAATCTCTGTGGTTATTAGGCGCGCAATACGCCGTAGCAAAGGATGGTTCAGCGCGAGAGGAAGTGCGCGGCCAATTAGAGGCGCTGCTGCAGACCGCGTTCGTTAACCCGCAAATAAACGTGGAATTTTTGCCCGTGGAGCCGCGGTTGTCATCCGAGTTTGATTTTAGCCCTATGCAGGTCCGTGCGCCTGAAGATCAATCGCTGGTTTTAGCGCGGCTCCTTACGCCGCAGGAGGGACCTGGACTTTTCAACGCATTTTATGAGGGCGCGGCAACAGCGCTTTCGCCTAGAAGCGTGGTTGAAAACACTACGGTGGTAGAGATCCCACCCCTGCCAGAAGCTGAAGAACTTTTTGATGTCAGCGGACTAAAACAAATAGACTATCCCGAACAATTACAATATATCTTAGCGCAGATGCGTGAAAACCTGTCCAGAAAAAAGGCCGGAACCGCAGAGGGCAAAAAACCGCTTCTCTTAGTCTCTGATTGGGGAGATCACGATGCGGTGCTAAAGAAACTGCAAGAGCAGGGACTCAATGTTCAAAGCGGTGATTTTAAGCTGTTTGTAGAGCCCAGACTCAATTCCGATCTACTCTA
>JAHFBY010000244.1 GCA_023249835.1 Elusimicrobiota bacterium
GCAATAGGCACTTTTGACGGTTTGCATCGAGGGCATTGTGAAATCCTCCGGCGCGCCTTAGTTTTGGCTGGAACCTTGCGCGCTGTTCCTTTAGCGTTAACTTTTCCTATACCGCCTCGCCAATATCTTCATCCCGAACCCGATCCTTATTTGTTGACCACCTTAGAGGAAAAGTTGGCTCTTTTAACTCATTACGGCATGCAAAAATCAATCGTGCTTCCCTTTGATAAGAAGTTTTCGCGCATGTCCGCGGAAGAGTTTTATGAGAAAATAATTATACGAAAATGCCGCGCTCGAGCTATAGTCGTGGGATATAATTTTCACTTTGGTCGGGACCGTTCGGGAGATGCGCTGCTTTTAGAAAAACTGGCTTCGGCGGACAAGGTGGACCTGGAGGTGGTTCCCCCTTTTCAATGGCAGGGCCGGATAGTTTCTTCAGGGTTAGTTCGCGATTTTATTAAGTCCGGAAAAGTCAAAGAGGCAGGGCAATATTTGGGCCGGCCTTATTTTTGTATGGGCCGTTCAGTTACTGGTGATCAACTGGGAAAAAGGTTAGGGTTTCCCACTGCTAATTTAACGATCGCCAAAAATAAAATTTTGCCCACCGGGGTCTATGCCGTCGGTTGCCAGCTAGATCCTAAACATGAACTGCCGATTAGGCAATGGGGCCAAACGGCAGTTTTAGGCAAAGAGTTGGTTCCTGGAATTTGTAATATTGGAGTGCGCCCTACATTAAAATCCATAAAAAAGCGCAGTCAAAAGGTAGAGGTTCATATGTTTGGCCGGTTCTCGGAGCTGTATGGGCGCAATTTCTATGTTGAATTTTCTCAAAGGTTAAGGGGTGAGATCGCGTTTAGAAGTTTGGGCGACCTCCAGCAGCAGCTCTTAGTGGATAAACAGCGGGCGTTGAACGCTTTAAAAATCGCAGAATCAACCTCATTGACTTTTTAAATTAAAATTGTTATGCTATGAACTATGTCTATAACTCAAGAAAATAAAAAATCGTTAATGGATGAATATAAGATCAGTCCTAAAGATACCGGAAGCGCTCCGATTCAGATATCGATCTTGTCAAAAAGAGTTGAAAACCTGTTGGGTCATTTTAAAAAAAATCCAAAGGACCATGCCTCGCGCTTAGGCCTTTTGAAAATGGTTGGCCATCGTCGCCGGCTATTAAAATATTTAAATAAAGTGGACCATCAACTATATCAAAACGTCATCCAAAAACTCGATTTAAGAAAATAAATAAAATTTGTTCCGGGGTTTAGAAGTAAAAGTTTACTTTAGCTCTAAAGTCCAGGAAGAAAACATCAGTATCAAGGAAACCTGCTGCAATGGATGTATCCTGATCCGGACTTAAAAAGAATGGGTTAGCATAGATCCTTTGTGATGGTGTGTTCCTGCGGTCAGTCAAAAGATTGGCCTTCTGTCTGATGTTTAAGATAAAATAAGGGAGGAAGTACACCATGACGGATATAAATTCCAGTCAATCGTTCGGCCATAACTCTAATATTAGTTTTGGCTCTAAACAACTCAACGTTCAAACCGGCCATTTAGCCAAACAGGCTGGTGGATCAGCGCTCATTTCTGTTGGCGACACAGTCATTTTAGCAACCGCCACTGTTTCTCCAGATGTTAAAGAGGGGCAAGATTTTTTTCCGCTGACCGTAGATTATCGCGAGCGGACTTATGCTGCCGGACGGATTCCCGGCGGATTTTTTAAACGAGAAACCAGGCCCAGGGAAAAAGAAATCCTCACCTCTAGGCTGGTGGATCGAACTATTCGGCCCCTTTTTCCGGAAGGTTTCAGGAACGTTGTCCAGATTAATACGATAGTTCTTTCCTGCGACCAAGTTAACGACACTGATATCCCCTCGATCATTGGCGCGTCCTTGGCTTTGGGACTTTCGTCCATACCTTTTACCGGTCCGGTCGCGGCTGTGCGGGTAGGCCAATTAAACGGCAATTTCGTATTAAATCCAACGCTTGCCGAACAAAAAGAGAGCGCTTTGGACTTGGTTGTTGCCGGCAATGAGAAGGGCATTTTGATGGTGGAGTCCGGCTCCAACGAATTGTCGGAAGAAAAAATTTTAGAGGCGCTCGGCCTTGCCCAGGAAGAAATTACTCGTTCCTGCTTTGAGCAGTCCGCCTTCATTAAACAGTATGGCAAACCCAAAAGCGATTTTGTGGCTCCGGCCAAAGACGCGGAGTTGGTGCGCTTAGTTGAAGAGTCAGCCAGGGAAAAAATTCGCGCTTTAGTGCGCATTGCGGAAAAAGCAGAACGCGAGTCAGCGACTTCTAAAATGAAGAGCGATACCCTTGCGGCCTTAGCAGAAAAGTTTCCTGAGCAGTCCGCAGTCATTAATGAATTGATTGAAGAGATCATGTATCATGAAGCGCGGGCTCTGATTTTAAGAGAAAAGGTGCGTACCGACGGCAGAAAGTGGGACCAAATTCGTCCCATCACCTGCCAAGTTAAGGTTCTGCCGCGCACTCATGGATCTGCGGTTTTTACGCGCGGGCAGACCCAAGCTTTGGCTACCGTTACTTTGGGAACCCCGGACGATAAGCAAGTAATGGATGATTTGGAAGGGGAATATAAAGAGCGTTTTCTTCTGCACTACAATTTTCCGAGCTTTTCAACGGGCGAAACTAAACCTGAACGCAGCCCGGGCCGCCGCGAAATTGGACATGGAGCATTAGCGCGTCGCGCGCTTTTGCCGTTGTTGCCGGCGGAAGAATCTTTTCCCTATACGATTCGCGTGGTTTCTGATATTTTGGAGTCTAACGGTTCCTCATCTATGGCAAGCGTTTGCGGGGGGTCCTTGGCTTTGTTTGACGCGGGCGTGCCCATGAAATCTCCTTGTTCTGGAATCGCAATGGGGCTTATTACCGGAAACTTGGAAAGCAATCCCGACGATTTTGCCATACTTTCTGATATTATGGGTATGGAAGATCATTTGGGCGATATGGACTTTAAAGTTGCGGGAACCGTTAACGGCATCACTAGTCTGCAAATGGATTTGAAGGTGTCTGGAGTTTCTCTGGCAATTATGAAGAGAGCTTTGGAGCAGGCGCGGGTTGGACGGCTATATATTTTGGATAAAATGCAGAGTTACTTTGGCCAACCGCGCATAGAGCTTTCGCAGTTTGCTCCCAAAATGGTAATCACTAAAATACCCGTAGATAAAATTGGAGCTTTGATCGGACCGGGCGGCAAAAATATACGTCGTATTATGGAACTCACGCTAGCTCAAATCGACGTTGAAGACGACGGGAAGGTGTTCATTTCCGGGACCGACGCCCCTGGCGTTGAACGGGCAAAAGGTATGGTAGATGCTATGGTAGCGGAAATTGAGATTGGAAAAACGTATACCGGTAAAGTAACGCGCCTAATGAATTTTGGCGCTTTTGTTGAAATTTTGCCCGGGAAAGAGGGGTTAGTGCACATTTCTCAATTGGACATTAAACGCGTAGAAAAAGTAGAGGACGTAGTCAAAGAGGGAGACGTGATTACAGTTAAATGCGTGGAAATTGATATGCAGGGGCGGGTTAACCTTTCCCGCAAAGCGCTTTTGCCGGGCGGCGGCGATGGTGAAGGTGGTGGGGATTCTTCCCGGTCTCGCCGGCATCCTACCGAACAAAGAAGGTAATGGCAATATATATAAAAAAAATCTAGAATATTGTAATGGATAAAGGTCAAAACGGGCGCGGTATCGGGGGAGAAGTATCTGATCTTTCTTTTTACTATGAAGAGATGGTTCGAGCCAATCTCTTGGAACTTGAAATTGATTCCCCTAACGGCAAGATCGTTTTAAAGCGGGCGCGGCAGGAGACCGAACATCCGATTAAGGCCGGTCATTTCTTAAGGAGAGTGTCAGACCCTTTGCCCAATGTTGAGCGCCATGCGGAAGTTTTGACCGGCGAAACCATTAACTCTCCGATCACAGGCATTTTTTATAGGTCTTCATCCCCGCAGTCGCCCCCGTTCGTTAAAGAAGGTGATTTAATGAATTCAGCGATGACTTTGTGCATTGTGGAAGCGATGAAGGTAATGAACCAAATTAAATCTGAATTTCGTTGCCGGATTATAAAGATATTGGTGGAAAACGGTAAGCCTATTT
>JAHFBY010000245.1 GCA_023249835.1 Elusimicrobiota bacterium
CTGCATTCTCATCGCTCCTTTAAACCGTTATTCCCCGCCAGGGGAATCCAGTGTCTTTGTTCTCATTTTAACTTTTCTTAAATCCCATGCCCTATACTCCATTTTTATTAAACTGTGCAGGAATTTGTTACTTCAACTTTATTTTTGCTGCTTCCCTTCAATGTGAATTCAAGTGCGGTCGATTCAAGATGTGTGCGCTTATTATATCAAATCCAATTAAAATAACATGTAAACTTCTAGTAACATTTTGCGGGCAAGTTCACCCTCACCCTAGCTCCGGCCACCCCCTCCGAAGTTCGTCTTGATCTTCTGCCCAGCCTGGACATAAACCGTCTCCTTGCCAAAAATCCTCCTGACCCCTTCCCGAATAGTTAGATTGTGGTGAAAAACGATTTTAAAGTTTACCATTTATCATCGACGATAGCATCTCATTTTACCGTCGATAAGATATTTGCATTCGTGTAAGAATCTTGAGAAAATAGGTTGTCAAGCTAACCGCTCAAGGAGGAAAAACGAATGCTCAGACTAGAAGGAGAACGGCAAGAAGATTTGTTTGGGGGCTGGATTCCCGAGGAATTTCTGAAGTTTTCTGAAGAGCTGGAATTTGCCGACAAAGCCTTGAGCGGTCCCCGAATTCTGGAAGTCTTTGAGAAGAACGCCAAGACCATCGGACGGCCAAGCGTACCGACCCGACTTCCGCACTATTTTCAAAGAACGTATTTATTTATCAATAAATTAGTTTTTTACTAGGCACTACATTGACCTTTTTTTAAAAACCTCCTTTTAAACCCCTTCATTTGTTTGTTTCACCTAAAATACCCTATTTTATTAACCTTTCTGCGGAAGCCAGGAAAAGTGGCTCTTGAGATCTTAAAAATAGCGGGCAGACTCTTTAAATGCGGGATTTTGACGCGATGAGCTTATCCAGCGCCTGAAACATCTTGCAGTAATTGGTTTGAATGCGTTTGTAAATTGCGGCGGATTCTTTTTCGTCGTAGAGATGGCTGGTTTTATTGCGGTCCTCCAACATCTGGATCCAACCCTCCCCGTCTTCAATATAGCTGGCCGCATAAGCCGCTTTAATTGTTTCGCGCGGACTTCCAGCCTCCACCCCATTGTATTGCAGAAAATCTTTCATCAACTTCCAAGCCAACTCAAAGGTGAACTCAAACCTTTGAATCGTGCCGTCTAAGATGGCGCTGGATTTGGCGGGATCTTCCCTTAACGCCTCTTCCAACCGCTGGAAGGCGCGCTCGAAATCCGCTAACCTTTGGTCAATCCTTTTGGGAGTCATATAGACAAACCCCTTCTTTAAGGATCTCTTCCTTTAAACTGGTTTTTTGCAGCGATTCAAAATGAACCAAGTTCAATTTGAGAGGAGTGCTCACTTTATCTTCTAAATCATCATGCATGAGTAGAAAATCCGTTGGTTTTAATTCTTTAGAAAAAATGGCGAGATCAACATCGGAAGCGCGGTTAAAGTCTGGCCGCGCGCGAGATCCAAAAAGTATTATTTTATCCACAGAATACTTCATCGTGATTAAGCTTACAATGCTCTCCTGTAATGAGGGTGAAAGTCCAGTCATGAGTAAACGGTTCCAATGCTCCCTTAAAAACAACTGTTTTATAATTGTATCAAGTAATAATTTAGCACACAAGGAATCATGGAAAGGTTAGAGCGTTCTAATACTTGAATTATCCGGTTAAATGGACTATTATTAAGGTCTGCCTTGGCGATTGCTAAGAGCTCTTTTTTATATCTGCAAGGAGAATTTTATTATGAGTAAGTTACAGTGGAAAGGTTTAGCCATTCTAGCGCCATTACTAATTTCCTGTTACCTTTTGTATCCAACATTTTATTGGTATAATTTACCTCCCCAAGAGCGCGCTTCCAGAGAATCAATGAAAGACCCTATCCTGGGCAAAATTCTTAACTTAGGCTTAGATTTAAGAGGGGGCACACACCTGGTTTTAGAGCTCAAAACAGATAAAATTAAAGCCGATACCGTGGAAAGCCAGAAGAAACTTATGACCGAAGCATCCGAGAAAGCGATTGAAATCCTCCGCAACAGAATCGATCAGTTTGGAGTCGCTGAACCCTTAATCGCACGCCAAGGCGAAAAATGGATCGTTGTCCAGTTGCCTGGAATCAAAGATCCGGAACGCGCAAAACAATTGATTGGAAAAACAGCGCTCCTCGAATTTCGATTGGTTGACGACGGCATGGCAATGGAAAAGATATCCTCAGCGCTACGGCAAAAAGACATCTCCATGTCATCGGCTGCGGCTAATCCCCAATCATTGCCCAGCGATGTGCTTTCCCTAATTCCAACCGGTTATGTATTAGTTCAAGGCAAAGAATCCAGATATTATCTGGTTGAAGAAAAACCCGTTTTAACTGGCGCGTACTTAACCAATGCAAAAGTTCAAATTGGCGGCGGTTCAGGCAACGGTTATCCCGAAGTGTCCATAGAATTTAATCCCGAAGGAGCTAAGATATTCTCAGAGGTTACGGCAAATAACATCAATCGAAACTTGGCCATTGTTCTTGACGATATTGTTCAATCTGCCCCCACAATCCGGACGCGGATACCAGACGGCAAAGCAGTGGTAGAAGGAAGTTTTACCCCGGAGGATGCAAAACTACTCGCCACCGTGCTGCGCGCGGGGTCTCTGCCTGTGCCGGTAGAAGTAATTGAAGAAAGAACAGTTGGACCGAGCCTTGGGGAAGATTCAATTCGCGCCGGCGTATTGTCCAGCATTTTTGGACTACTGGCCATTGTGATCTTCATGGCCATTTATTACAAAGGCGGCGGCGTTATCAGCGACCTGGCGCTCTTCATTAACTTAGTCTTGTTACTAGCGGGCATGGCCTCTTTTCACGCTACGCTAACCCTGCCTGGCATCGCTGGTATTATTCTCTCACTAGGCATGGGTATCGATGCCAACGTCCTGATTTTAGAGAGGGTCAGAGAAGAGTTGCAGCTAGGGAAATCGATCCGCAATGCCTTAGACCTAGGCTACGACAAAGCTTTTTCCGCCATATTGGATTCACACGTTACGACCCTGCTCTCAGCTATTTTTCTCTTTCAGTTTGGAACTGGCCCCGTTAAAGGGTTCGCCGTAACGCTGATCATCGGCTTAATCGTTTCTTTATTTACGGCGATTTTCATTACCCGAACCTACTATGAATGGAAAATGTCAAACAAAAACATAACCTCGCTTAGCGTTATGAAAGCGCTGCACTTATTACCTAAAACTAATATCGACTTCGTAGGCAAACGGTATTGGTATATCGGCATTTCAACGTTCATGATCTTATCGGGAATAATTTCATTAGCGGTTAAAAAAGGGCCGAAATGGGGCTTAGATTTTACAGGCGGCACAATCGTTGAAGTGCGTTTAAACCCAGTCCCATCTTTAGAGGAAGTGCGCACGGCTCTACAAGAAAAAGGTCTCCCTTCCTTTGAAATACAAAGCATTTCCGGAAAAGGAGAATTCATCATTCGCACCCAAGTGGAGAAAAAAACTGGCTCTGAGAGCGAATCGGAAACAGCGATGGGAAAACAAATTTTATCCGCTCTTGAACAATCGTTCCCCGGCAAAAACATCACCTTGCTGCGTAAAGAATTCGTGGGCCCGACCGTAGGCAAACACTTGGTTCGAGAAACTTTTATGGCCCTATTGTTTACCTTCATCGGTATCATCATCTACGTCGCTTTCCGTTTCCATTCGCCGATTTGGGGAAGTTCAGGAGTTCTGGCAATAGTCCATGACGTCTTCGTGACGTTCGGACTATTCTCCATATTTGACAAAGAAATCACTATCACAATTGTCGCTGCCCTACTAACTATCGCTGGTTATTCTATCAGCGACACTATTGTGGTTTTTGACCGGATGCGAGAAAAGATGAGAACTCAACGTTCAGAAACTTTAGCCGTCATTATCAATCAAAGCATTAATGAAACTCTGTCGCGAACCATCATCACTTCTTTCACGGTTCTCATGGTTGTTTTGGCATTGTTTCTATGGGGAGGAAAAGTGATCCATGACTTTGCCTTTGCTATGATCTTCGGAATGATCGTGGGAACCTACTCCAGCATTGCCGTGGCTGCCCCTAT
>JAHFBY010000009.1 GCA_023249835.1 Elusimicrobiota bacterium
TTAATCCGGGCGCGTCCCCGCCTCCAGTCAAAATGCCTATCCTTTTAATTTTCTTCATAAACCTCCCACTGACAATTGATGCCTTATATCCATTATAAGAATATTAACGCTTTCATCAAGAGCACAAGCGCACACTTCACTGGAATTGGGGATTGGTAAGCGGACCAGCGCTATAGAGAACGCCGGCAATAAACCCGCGCGATTTCAAAAACTGCGGGCAATATGGAAATGAAAACAATGGCGAGGATGATCAGGCTGAAATGACTTCTTACAAAAGCGAGGTTCCCAAAATAGAATCCGGCGAGAACACAGATAAAAATCCAAAGAATTCCGCCCAACACGTTATAGCTGAGAAACTTAAAGTAGCTCATTTTCCCAATTCCAGCGACGAAAGGAGCAAACGTCCGAATAATTGGAACAAAACGCGCAATGATAATGGTTTTACCCCCATATTTTTCATAGAACTCGTGTGTGCGCTCCAAATGTTTGCGGTTAAGAAACCGAACATCTTCCTTCATGAAAACTTTTGGTCCCACATAGTATCCAATAGCATAATTGAGCGTGTCGCCAAGAATTGCGGCAATGCTCAACAACAACAATATCCAACTTAACTGCAGAGAGCCGATGGCGGCAAATGCGCCGGCGGCAAATAAAAGCGAATCTCCGGGCAAAAAGGGAGTGACCACCAATCCTGTTTCACAAAATATTATAAAAAACAGCAGAAAATAAGACCAAATCCCATAATTTTGGATTATCATTCCTAAATGTTTGTCCAAATGCAAAAAAATGTCGATACAAAAATGAATGAGGCTCAAGTCTAGTCCACCTCCTATTATCCCCGTCTTTCCTTAATATACCAATAGAAGGAAAGACGGGGGCTTACCATGCTTAGAAACTTCTTCTTTATTAACGTCCGCTATTTTTACGCTTTGAGAAACAGTCCTTGCAGTATACTGGACGGTCTCCAGACGGTTTAAACGGCACATCGCATTCCTTTTTGCACTCCGCACAAGTTGCCTTGTGCATTTCTCTGGGTCCACCAAAACCACCGCTTTGCTGATATGCCATATTATCTCCTTATAGGTATTATCTCTTTATCCCTTACTCAACCTTGGTTTCTTCATCGATTTTCTTCTTAGCCAATTTTTCTCTAAGTTTTTCTTGCTGCTTCTTTTTTGTTGCCATCTCTTTTTGTTTTTTTTGATACGAATAATTAACTTTTGCCATGAATCTCCTTTTTCTTGCTCCGTATTTTATGGAGAACGGACGGTCGCTATAAATAGCCGAATTAGATAAGGATTATCTCCCGTGATCATTATATTATTATTCTCGTTATGATGATAGTAAAGAAAAACCTATTTTACTCTAACCTTACATCCTTTGGCTAATTTTTAGTATTATATATAAATCATTTATTATGACTATTGAATCCTTTAAAAATAAAGTGAAAAAAGTCTTTATTGGGGAGGAACTAGACCCCAAAGACAAGTCCCTTTTCCATAACCTATCCCTAGTAGCGTTTCTAGCTTGGGTGGGGTTGGGCGCAGATGGACTTTCTTCCTCCTGTTATGGCCCCGAAGAAGCCTTTCTGGCGCTGGGCCAACACACGTACCTTTCCATTTTCGTCGGGCTGGGAACAATTTTCACAATTTACGTGATTTCGGCCTGCTATTCCCAAATCATTGAACAGTTTTCCGCTGGAGGGGGCGGGTATTTAGTCGCCAGCAAACTGCTCTCACCCGTATGGGGCATGGTTTCAGGATCAGCGCTGCTGATAGACTACGTTCTAACCATCACCATTTCCGTTGCCAGCGGCGCGGACGCGCTCTTTAGTTTTCTCCCCTATAGTCTCATTTCATATAAGCTTCCTTTTGCATTAATTTCCGTCATCTTGCTTACGGTTTTAAACCTCCGTGGAGTAAAGGAATCGGTCGTTCCGCTTGTTCCTATTTTTTTAGTGTTTGTATTCACTCACGCATTCGTAGTTTTATATGCCCTTTGCACCCACATTGGGAACTTTGGAGAAGTTGCTACCCGAACTTTTTCAGACGTCCAAGCGGCGCGCTCGGAAATCGGTTCTCTCGCAATGTTCTTATTGATCTTACGGGCCTATAGTTTAGGCGCGGGAACCTATACCGGTATTGAAGCCGTCTCCAACAGCATGCCTATGCTACGCGAACCTAAAGTTCAAACGGGAAAACGCACAATGCGTTATATGGCAGCCTCCCTCGCCTTTATGGCGATGGGACTGATGTTGGCCTATCTTCTTTTTCGAATTGAGCCTGTTAGTGGAAAGACATTAAACGCCGTATTGTTTGAGAAAATTTCTAGCGGATGGGGCAAAATTGGCGCTCCTTTTGTTTTCATTACTTTAATTTCCGAAGCGGCGGTCCTTTTTGTAGCGGCGCAAGCAGGGTTTATTGGCGGACCCCGGGTCTTGTCCAATATGGCTCTGGACCGGTGGGCGCCGACCCGATTCGCAATGCTTTCCGACCGGTTCGTCAGCATGAACGGAATTTTGATCATGGGTATTTTTGCGGAAATTATAATGCTGCTTACTCATGGCTCAGTCCGGTTCTTAGTTGTGCTCTACTCCATAAACGTATTTATTACTTTTTTCCTATCCCAATTAGGCATGGTTAAACATTGGTGGACAATTAAAGAAACTTTAGATCATTGGAAGAGAAGAATTACTATCAGTTCAATTGGTCTGGCACTAACCGGATTTATCCTTATTTCAGTAACTATCCTAAAATTTCACGAAGGCGGCTGGATTACGCTCGTTGTTACCGGATCCCTGATCGGCTTATTTTCTCTCATTAAAAGGCACTACAATAATACCCGTTTAACATTGCAAAGACTGGAAAGTTTAGTTGTTTCCACCTATAGCGCGAGCTTTAACGTTCCCTTTCAAAAATTACCCCAAGAACCCATGAACAATAAAGCTAAAACCGCCGTAATCTTAGTCAATGGTTTTAATGGACTGGGGCTACATACGCTTTTTAACGTTATTCAACACTTTAAAGACACGTTCCAAAATTACGTATTCGTTCAAGTTGGAATCATTGACGCAGGGAACTTTAAGGGTTCAGCCGAACTAGAAAAACTTCAAGAACAATGCGTCAAAGACGTTGAACGCTATGTGCATTTTATGAAGAGCAACGGATTTTATGCGGTTGGCTATCATTCTGTGGCCAACGATGTAGTGGAAGAACTCTCTGATTTAGCGCCTAAAATTTTACAGGACTTTTCCAATGCAATTTTTTTTGGCGGCCAGCTTGTTTTTCCGGACGATTCCTTGTGGTCCAGGTTTTTGCATAACTACACCGTCTTTTCCATACAAAGAAAATTCTATCTCCAAGGCATACCGGTAATGGTCCTGCCAATCCGCGTATAACTAGGCTTATGAATTTATGGCAAATTTGGGCGGAAAACAGCGAAAAATTTCCGGATAAAGATGCGATTGTATTTTGGCTGGCCGATAAAGAGCCTTTCCGTTGGACCTATTCAAAACTTATCATTACATCAACAATATTTGCGCAACACTACCTTTCCATAGGTATTAAAAGAGGGGACGTTTGCGCCATCGTCCTTAAACATAACCCATTTTTATATCCGATTTATATGGGTTTGGTTAAAATCGGCGCTATTCCCGCCATCCTCGCTTATCCCAATCCCAGACTGCACCCCGCCAAATTTATAGAGGGGATGGAAGGAATGTCCAAACGATCCGGGTTAGATTGGATCTTAACAGAGCGTGGACTAGAAAATGTTCTTAGGCCTTCCACCTTAACGCCGGGGGCAACGATTAAAGGCCTATTTTTTCCTTTGGAATGGGACCTCTCAAAGCCTCAAAAATACGAACCCCAAAAAGCCACCTTAAATAATTGGGACGATATTTGTTTGCTCCAACATTCCTCCGGAACAACTGGACTGCAGAAACCTATCACCTTATCTCATAAAGCTGTCGCAACACACATTAAAAAGTATGCGGACGCCATCCAGTTAAATCAACATGACAAAATCGTAAGCTGGTTGCCGCTCTATCACGATATGGGCCTGATCGCAGCCTTCCACTTGCCGTTATTTTTTGGACTTACTTCAATCCAGTTAGATCCATTTGAATGGGTTATTGCGCCAAATTTATTGCTTGAAGCGGGTTCTAAAGAGGGCGGAACCCTAACCTGGATGCCCAATTTTGCGTTTAATTTGATGGCGGACAAAATCAACGATGAGGAACTCGCAGGGCTTAACCTGAGGAACTGGCGCATGATCATTAATTGCAGCGAACCGGTTAAAGCTCTAAGCCATCAAAAATTTGTTCGCAGGTTTGGCAGGTATGGATTTAACGAATCCGCGGTTTCCACTTGTTATGCAATGGCCGAAATGGTTTTCTCTGTCAGTCAAACCTTGCCCGGGAAACAGCCCCGCATCATTTCCGTAGACTCAAGCGAAATATCTAAAGGCAAAGCCATCCCAACCAACGACCCCGCTAAAAGCAAAATATTTGTCTCTTCCGGCCAACTCATAAATGAATGTCGAGTGAAAATTATCAATGAAACGGGCGCGGAGGTGCCGGAAGGTCATGCAGGAGAAATCCTCATCCAATCCGACACGATGTTTGAGGGGTATAGGAACTATCCTGAGAAAACAGCACAGGTATTAAAAAATGGGTGGTATAATAGTGAAGATATTGGGTTTATTTTGGAAGATCACATTTATGTAATCGGCCGAAAAAAAGATATTATTATTGTTGGGGGAAACAATATTTTTCCCGAAGATATAGAGGCCGTTATCGGACAGCTAAATAAGGTACTGCCCGGACGGGTCGTGGCCTTTGGGGAAGAAGACCTTTCAATTGGAACAGAGCAAGTGTCCATTGCGGCAGAGACCAATTGCACGGAAAAAAACGAAAAGATGGAATTGGAACGACAAATTAAGCTGGCGGGCATGGGCATTAACGTAACTATTCAAAAAGTTTACCTCCTGCCTCCGCGCTGGCTAATAAAAAGTTCGTCCGGCAAACTGAGCAGAAAAGCCAATAAAGAAAGAATACTTGGCGGACAACAACAAGGCGAGGGAACATCATGATTTCCGATCGATTAAAAAAAACAATTTTAAACTCTCTTAGTTTGAACGATTATGATTTCAAAGATGACACTCTTGCGACCGAGGTCCCGGGGTGGGACTCCCTAAACCACGTCAACGTGATCCTTGCCGTTGAAAAGGAATTCAACATCCGCCTTAAAGGAATAGAAGTTCTCCGGTTAAAGAACGTCGGCGAACTCCAAAACATTATCGATGAAAAGCTGAAACTAAAACCCCAATGACGATTGCCTCCATCCAGTTTTTTTTATTTGTTCTGGTCGCCACCTATATCTACCACTCCCTAGCTTTAAAGCATAGGGCAAAATATTTACTCTTCATTTCTTATCTTTTTTATCTAAGCTGGGACATCAAGTATGCAGCGCTAATGTCTTTAGTCACCATATTTGTGTACTTTACCGCTTTAAAAATAAAAACCGCGCAATCTGATAAGGACAACGGCAAGTTAGTGAAATTAGCAGTCGGTATACTCGTGCTCCTCCTGGCGTTCTACAAAAGTTATCATTTCATTCAAGGCTCTCTTAGCCAGCTCTCCCATTTGGTTGGACTCAATTTCCTTTCATTCCCTTCAAAAATAATTCTGCCGCTGGGTTTATCCTATTACATATTTAAATCGATCAACTATTTAGTTGATATTTATTTAAATAAAATAGACCCTGAAACGAATTTCATCAACTTGGCGAACTATATCTCATTTTTTCCCCAAAGCGTATGCGGGCCCATTCAAAAAGCGCAAGATTTTCTGCCGCAAATAAAAAATTTGAGCGAGGTTAGCCCCGACTTATTAGTTAGCGGATTTCGCTTAATTCTTTTTGGCGCATTTAAAAAACTGGTTGTCGCGGACCGGCTTTTTGAAGAGATTGACACGCTTTTTGTTTACACCAATTCCGCTAACGGAGCTCATGCCTATTGGCTTATTGCCTATTTCTACACAATTCAACTTTATGCTGATTTTTCAGCCGCCACGGACATTTCAATAGGCGTGGCCAGGCTTTTTGGTATTCAGTCCCCCAAGAATTTCAATAATCCATTTTATGCGCCCAATATACAGGAGTTTTGGAGACGGTGGCACATGACATTGACCTCTTGGTTGTCCGCATACGTGTTTACTCCCCTGTGGCTGCGGTTACGTTATTTCGGAAAATTTGGATTATGTTTCGCTATTTTGACAAACATGCTTCTAATCGGCATGTGGCACGGCACTCATTTGCAGTTTTTATATTTCGGGCTGATTCAAGGAGCGCTCATCTGCGTTTCAACTTTAACGTTGGAGTTCAGAAATAAATTTTTTAACCGCCATAAAACTCTTAATGCCCTAAGAAAATATATCGGCCCTTTAATAACGTTCCACATGGTCGTTGTATCGTTTGTATTTATCCAGGCGAGTTCATTGCCGGCCGCGTTATTAATTATAAAGAACTTCTTGATTTGTTTGCGGTCGCTTTTATTAGACTTAAACTTATACGAATTCATCGCCAAAATTTTCAAGGTTGGCCTATACAAAAGTCATTTGGCGAGAATTTTTATCAGTTTGGTTTTAATGGAAACCGTCCACCTCGCTCAAAGCAATCTAGCGTTAAAACAAAAATATTTATCGGCGCCTTTATTTTTGCGCTGGGCCGCATATTATTTTCTTATTATTTTTATTGTTTTTTTGTCCAACTTTATAGACCGGCCGTTTGTTTACAATCTATTCTAATGCATAACGATATAAAACTTATTTATAAAAAGTTAGCCGCGTTCCTGCTGCTCATAGCGCCCATGTTTATGATTGGCCATTATTTCCTATCCCCAATAGTCGACACCGACTTTCCGTATCGATCGAAGTTTAATGAGGTTTTTAATGCTCAGGAAAACGCCGAGGTGGTCATATTCGGCGCGTGCAGCGGGTTGGCCACCATTAACCCTAAAATTTTAGAGGCTTTAAATCCTAAAGTTTATAACTTCTCCCTACATGGAGCAGGTCCCTTCTACATCGTTCAGTGGTACACCAAAATATTTAAAAATTACTATAAAAAACCAAAACTAATAATTATTTCCATTGAAATGATTGAGGTCAACCAGCCCAGGAATATTGGCTATGACTCGGAATATTTTCCAATCTCCCTCTTTTTAAAACTCCTCCTTTTTGACCGGGAAATCCCGTTTAAATATCTCCTCTACAATAAGTACCCGTTCATAAAAAATAGGTTTCTCATTTTGCGCGCATTATTATCAAAAACAATTATCGATGAATCCTTTCAATGGGACCGATACTATAAAGGATATGCCCCGCTGATCGCAAAAGAAAAACTAGGCGAAATGCAAACGATTGTTTCAAACAAAAATAAATCAATGGAAATTAAAAATTCCCCGGAAGCCGTTGCCGACTTAAAACGGATGATACAACTGTTTAAAGACGAAAATATTCCCGTAGTATACCTCACCTTGCCGTATTACTATACTCACAAATCCAGTTATCTTCCGCATCCGGCAATTCAAGAGATCCGCGACGTCCTTAAACAAGAAGTGGACGGGAAAAATGTCTTTTATTTGGATTACAACAACGATCACCCGTCCAATTTAAATTATGACGAATCCTTCTGGTACAACCAGACTCACCTCAACGAGAACGGGTCAAACATTTTTACGCAGAAGTTAAAAAACGATTTATTTCATTTAATTCCCCCCGCGCACAAAAATATATTTGTTGAGTAACAATAATGAATATGAACCAGATTAAATCCAAACTTTGTTTAGGGATGATCTCAATTTATTTATGTTCTAACCTATGGGGAAAGGACCTGAAACTATTAAACGTATCTTACGACCCGACGCGAGAGCTTTATCAGGAATGCAATCGGGCGTTTATAAAATACTGGCAAGAAAAAACCGGTGAATCGGTTCTCGTTCAACAATCGCATGGAGGGTCAGGCAAACAGGCGCGGGCGGTCATTGACGGGTTAGAGGCCGACGTTGTCACGCTGGCCTTAGCTTATGACATTGACGCTATTGCTGAGCGCAGCAAACTACTGCCTGCAAATTGGCAAACGCTGTTTGCCGAAAATAGCGCGCCTTTCACCTCAACAATAGTATTTTTAGTACGCCGAGGAAATCCCAAAGGAATTAAAGATTGGGACGATCTGGTCAAACCCGGCATTGCGGTTATTACCCCCAATCCTAAAACTTCGGGCGGGGCTCGCTGGAACTATTTAGCTGCTTGGGGGTACTCCCTTAAAAAATATGGCAACGATCAGTCCAAAGCGAAAAACTTTGTACATTTACTGTATAAAAATGTTCCGGTGCTTGACTCCGGAGCTCGCGGCGCCACCACAACATTCACCAGGCGCGGGATCGGAGACGTTCTTATAACTTGGGAAAACGAAGCTTTCTTAGCGGCAAAAGAACTGGGCAAGGATCAGTTTGAAATTATCGCTCCCTCTATAAGCGTCTTGGCGGAGCCGCCGGTGGCAGTAGTGCAAAAAACAGCTATGAAACACGGAACCGAAAAAGTAGCGCGCGCTTATTTGGAGTTCCTCTATACCCCACTCGGACAAAAAATTGCAGTTTCCCACTTTTACCGTCCGCGGGACAAATCCGCCCTGAGCAGCGCAACCGTGAAGTTCCCTGCGATTACGTTTTTCACCATTAACGAACTCTTTGGCGGATGGAAGAAAGCGCACCAAACCCACTTTGCTGACGGCGGATTTTTTGATCAAATTTACAAGCCCTAACGCAAATTGGCCCTATTTACCCACCCCATTCCCGTCCCATGCAAGATAAAATTTACCTGCCCCTTTTACTAGTTGCGATTGCCTTAGTCGCGTTCTTTGCATACTTAAACCTTAAGCTAACCGGCTTACCCCAATTTGATGTTCAAGGAACCGTTCATTTGCTGTTCCAAAAAACTCTTTATGTTCAAGCTCTAAAAGACCTCGCGCATTTTACCGGCGGCTATGCTTTAGACCTTTGGGGTCTTTTTGTGTTTTTTTCAATGGCGTCGCTTATATTTTGGGTGGGCGGCCTATGGACAAATTACTGTTCGGAGGAAGCGATCAAAAATCCGCTGCCCATCAAGTGGGCGCTGGGATCAGCGACTTTAAGTTTGATTTGGTTTTTCTTCGCCTCTATAAAATTAATTCAAAGCAATATCGCTTTTATATTATTGGCCTTGGGATTAGCGATTGGCATTAGCCGTCTGCCCACACTATTTATTCAATTAAAAAAATATTTTATTGATTTTAAAAGTTGGACGAACATTGATAAGTTTACCGCGCTTTTTTTATTTGGTTGGTCAATGGTTTGGGTTGCCAACGCATTTATACCTGAAACCTGGTACGACTCTTTAGAGTACCAGCTGGGACTTCCTTCCTATTATATTGCAAACCGCGAATTTAAGCCCAACCCCAACGTATTGTTTTCCTACATTAACCAGAACGCCCAAATGGTTTACGTATGGTCCCTTTTAGCCAAATCCGAAGTGGCGCTTAAGTTATGGAACTTTAGCTTCCTTTTGATGCTGGACTTAGCCGTATATAGTTTCATTAAGAAATTAACCTACCGCTTTTGCGGGCTAATAGCCGTTTTAATGATGAACCTTATGCCAATGATGATCTGGCAGACAACCTATGCGTCAAACGATTTACAAACAACCTTTTATCTGCTGTCTGGATGGATACTCTTAGTTAATAACCAACTATTTTTGAGCGGTTGTTGTTTGGGCGCTGCTTTTGGAACTAAATATACCGCGTTAGGTTTTATTCTATGTTGTTTCGTGGGCGCTCTAATTTTATACTATAAAAAAGCCAACCGCGGCCAATGGTTCAAGAACTTAAGCGTATGGCTTATCGGTTTATCTCTCTTTGCGTTTCCTTGGATAATTCGCAACACAATTTATACCAAAAACCCCATTTATCCTTTTTACCAAAAAATTTTCAAAAATAACCCCATTAAAAATTGGCACACCGAACAAGTTTTTCTAGGTTTGGCACCGCCCAAAGGAGACCAGCCGCGCGCGCTCATTAAAAACTACAAGCAACTGATCGGCGCGCTCATTGGCATTGAATACAACAACACGGTCATGTACCAAACCGGATGGATCTTAGGTATTTTTATTATTGGCATTGTTCCATTCCTCCATCAGTCCACCGTTGACTTTAAAATTGCGCAGGCCAGCGCGGTTGTGGCTCTACTTGGTTTATTGCAAATGTCCGGTATGGTTATGAACCCTAGATATGCCATGATGTGTATTATTTTCTTTTTAATTCCAGTTGCAAGCGCAATAAGCGTTTTAGCAAATAGCCGATGGAAACAAGCAATGCTTTTAGGAACAATTCTATCAAACCTATTTTTTCACGGCACGCTCAAAAACTTAACGCGCCACGGAATTCAACCTTGGACTTTAGCTTTAGTTGGAGCCGGCGTAGAGCGGTTCGACTTTACAGTCCCGCTATTTCCTTTTATCGGCATACACGATTTTAACGCAATGAACCAATTCTGCGAAAAAAACATTAACGATAATGGAAAAGTATTAATGATTGGAATATTTACCCCCTATCGGTTCACCCGACCTTTTCACTATAGCGCCTATATTGACCGTCAACGCATCGATGAACTCCTCGACTCTTGCCAAGAACCGGCGCAATTGCGCGATTTAATGTTAAATAGTAACCTTAACTATGTGCTATTTGACGCTTTAGGGTGGAAAGAATACGTTCAAAATCAATTTTCAACAATGACGCCTGAAAAGTTTATATTATTAAATAAATTCTTTAAACTACATGCGCGGCAAATGGCAAACACGCAAAATCTCATCTTATTTAAAATAACTAATTAATATATTTACGGATTGGAGACTATATCATGCGCATTAAAACAAAAGCCTTCACATTAATAGAGCTGATGATTGTTGTCGCAATCATTGGTATTTTGGCGGCGGTCGCTGTGCCCAAGTTTGCCGAAATGCTTCGTAAATCAAAGGAAGGATCCACCAAGGGCGCGCTGACCAACTTTCGATCTGCGTTAACAATTTATGTGTCGGACAACGAAGGTCTTACTCCTTATGCGGGAGTCAACGGCACATACGCGGACCTAACGAGCGTTGTCCCTAAATACTTAGAAGCTATTCCTACGGTAAAACTTGGGAACTACCATGACGACAGCGATCGAGTTTTAAACCGTTCAACGGTTTCAGACAGAGGCGTTACCGCTTCCTTATACGATGCTTCAGGGACAGGATGGATTTATACCAGCTCTAGCGGCGCTATGGTTTTTGTCGAGTGCACTCATACCGATACCAAAAACGTCTGGTTCACAAACTGGTAAGATATGTATAATCTTTAGGGAGGATTTAAAATGATTGGCGCGGTAGAATTCAAAAAAGGATATTAGGTATCACGGTCCTGCCGCATCTTGGACAGGCCGTGGTCCGGGCCATTTCAGCTTAAATCAGGATGTCAACATATATGTATAATAGTTGACATCCTTCAAGACGATGTCAACTTAGCCTTATTTGTGCTCGAAAATGTCCAGGTACTCTTTATAGACAAATATTCGGCCATAAGTTTGGGATTTGTCCGACTGTCTTAACAAGCCTATATTCGTGAATCTTTTCGCAAGCCGGTTGGCTCCCTCTCGGGAAAGACCGGTAAACTCTTGGATTTTCCTCACATTCACCACAGGCAGTTTGTAAAGATGCTTTAGCATGTTAAGGGCGGTATAAAACTGTACCAATAAGGGCGGTCATGGGTGTACCAGGGCAGGTGTTGTTTTTGTTGTATTCATTGTTTGAAGAGAAACTCAGGAGTGGGAAGGATTTGTTTTTCCTAACTTCAAGCCCCTCATTGTCAATTGGACAATGCTTGACGAGATGGCGTAGAAATTTTTGCTTTGGAGCAAATTTGTCAGAGGTGAAAAATGATCCAAGTATTGACAAATTAGAATAATCATGTATACTTAAGTAGTAGATGAAACTACAAACTATCGTTTTTGACGCTTCCACGCTTATTCTGCTTGCAAAAGTGGACCTTCTGCCAGGAGTGGCTGAAAAGATGAATATTGTCATACCCCGGCAAGTCAAAGAGGAAGCTCTTGCGAAACCGCAGCTCTATGATGCTCAACTGATTGCCCGAATGATAAAGGACGGGAAAATCGAGGCTTCCGAGAAAGTGTCCGCGACTAGCACAAAGGCGATTAGAGAACAATTTCGAATTGATGTGGGCGAGGCGGCGGCTTTGTTTTTGGCAAAAGAAAAAGACTGTACGCTAGGAATTGACGATGGTCCCGGGATTCGAGCCGCCAAAATCCTGGGAGTACCTTTTGTAACGGCCATTCATGTTTTAACCGGGTTTTGTGAGCAAGGATATATCAACAGTCAATCTGCTATGGCAAAATTGGAGTCTTTAGAGCAATGGGGGCGCTATCATGTACAGATTATTGAAGATGCCCGGTCAAGAATTCAGAAAGAGAGGTGATCTGCTATGCCAGTAATGAGCGTAAGGTTATCAGAAAAAGAAGCAAAGTTGATTCAGTCTATCGCAACGGATGAGGACAAAGAAAAATCATCTGAAGCGCGCGAGCTGATCATGGATGGGATCAAATACAAAATGCTTTTGAGCTACAAACAAGGCAAGGCTTCTCTTGGGACTTTAGCAAAGAAATTAGGAATAAGCTTAAGCGAAGCTCTGGACCTTCTAGCTTCCCTGGGGATCCCTGCGCCGATAAGTTACGATGATTACCTCCAAGGGCAGGAGTCCATGAAGAAACTATTTCCAGTGAGGTAAAATTGCTATAATATTAAATTCAAATTTACGGGGCTGTAGCTCAGTTGGGAGAGCGCCTGCATGGCATGCAGGAGGTCAGGGGTTCGACCCCCCTCAGCTCCACACTTTTTTAAACGCTTATGGTTTAGGTAAGGAAGGGACGGGGACAGCGTATTTTTTCTTCATTGCCTCTACGCTGGACTTTAATTCTTTCACTAATTTCAAACAGAGCTTTTTTGCCGCGATGACACCAGTTTTGGATTCCAGGGTGTCTGATCCTACAGCTACAATAGCGCCGGTTTCAACGTCGATCAACCGGAAATTTAAAGTGAGACTGGCTTTTTCATATTTAATGGAAGTTGTGCGTTGAGAAGTAACGGCGGACTCGCGGATGCGGAAGAACTCTGTATCTTGAGAGCTGAGCGTGGTGGCTGCAAAATAAACGTCCGGGCTGTTTTCTGGTTTAAACCTTTCCACTGAACCAACCACGATTACCTCTGTGCCTAACATCTGCCCGATTTTTTTGATGTTGTCTGCCGCGATCACTCCAGATACCCCCAGCTTTTGTTCTGCTAAGAGACGGTTGATATAGGAGCGCTCTACTACATTAAATCCATACTGAAGAAATGCAAAGTTTAGCTCGTTGGCAACCGTCTGTCCGATTCCAGGCTGGTTCTCAAGGCCGGCTATACCTAACACCGCAATCTTTTCAATTTTGCGCACGTCATAGTTTTGGTTCATGGCAATGTTGGCCATGCATCCTGAGAAACTGCCCAAAACGAGCGCCGCGCACAACTTTAAAACCCAATTCTTGATCAGCATAATACCAGACTCCTTACATGGTTTCCGGCGCGCTAACGCCTAAAAGTTTTAGTCCCAGACGCACGATGATCTGCACGCCTTGCAACAACTCTAAACGGAACGCGCGAACCTTGGGATCTGCTTCCAAAACGCGGTGGCGGTCGTAAAATTT
>JAHFBY010000246.1:0-2279 GCA_023249835.1 Elusimicrobiota bacterium
GCTCTTCATTTAAAATCCTTTAATTATTACTTCTTAACGCCCAACACTCCGGGCTTAGGAACAAACCCGTGCGGCAACACTTTTTGCGCTGTAAAACCCTCGGCTTCATACCAGGAGATCAACTCTTCCTTAGTGTGATGGCTTTGGTAAGGAGGGGTTAGCCAATCAAAATTTTCCTGGAGCCTGACCCTCCACAAGGGATGGACCGAAAAAGTCAGGTACTTAATCAAAGGAATTTTGCCAAGCGCGGCCAGCGGATAGCATAAAGCATAAAGCAGGGGATGAGGCATCTGGATAGTAAACAACCGGAGCAAGTCGCTAAGCCATTCCCGCACCACAACAATGAACCAAACTAAAATGATCCAAGGTTTTAAACCTGCACGGTCCGCTCGCAATGGGTTGGTTCGAAAATTCTTTAAACTGCCGGGCGCGCCATAAACCCACACCGAAAGTACCCCCCCCTTTTTAACCAAATTACTGAGCTGCTTAAATGATTCCCTGGCCGAAGGGGTGTGGTGGATCACCCCCACGCTGTAAACAATGTCAAAGGTTTCCGGCGCCAAAGGCGGGTTCATGATGTTGCCCTGCACCAAGTGCATGCGTTCCGAATTCTTAGCCACGTCCCAAAGCCGGACCAAGGCGCCGCTTAAATCCATGGCAATCACCAAAGCGCCAAAAGTGTGCGCCACGCGGCTATAGCGGCCCATACCGCAACCACCGTCTAAAACCAACTTGCCGGACCATTGGCCTTTATCTATTTGCGTCTCATACTGAAAAATATCGAAGTCTTCATCCATAGCGCCCGGATAATTCATCCACTCAAAACCAAACCGTTCCTGAGTAGCGCCGTGAGTTTTGCTAAAGTCTTTAAGGCGCTGGCTGCCTTTGCCGTTTTGATCTAACTGCTTAACGTATTTTTTAACAAACTCAGGGAACAGCTGAAATGCGTTGGGTATGAACCGGGGAATACCGTCCACGATCGGGTAAAGGATTGAACAGTGGCTGCAATTGAGCGAGCCTTCCATGACCTCGTTCAATAAATATTGCTCTTCTTGAAACGCGTTCAATTCGAAACGACTCCTACATTGCGGACAGATTAAGTGGTCTAATAATGTTCTTTTCATCGTTTCGTTAAAGCATCCAACTGCCGGCTATAATCCTGCACACCGGTAAGTATAGCATCTACGATTGCGGAACGGAAATTCCTCTTTCGCAGCTTTTTTTCCTCCTCGTTATTTGTGATGAACGCGGTCTCTACCAAAATTGACGGCATATTTGTCCCGCGCAAAACAAAAAAGTTCGCCCGTTTAACGCCCCGACTTTCAGCAGAAACGCGCTTGCCCAGCGCAGTTTCAACCGTATGGCAAAGCAGCGCAGATTCGTTGATATACTCGTTGCGCTCCATAGAAAGCAAAATCTTTTCCAACTCTTTTTTCTTGGCAGAACTTGCTGAGTTCATTTCCATAATAACATTTTCGAAATCCGCGGTGGCCTTGGCGCCGGAGTCTGATGCGTCTTGATCTAAATAGTAAACTTCAAAACCGTTCTGACCCTGCTTTAAAGAAGCGTTACAATGGACGGATATAAACAGATCCACTTTTTCGCTATTCGCATAGGCTGACCGCTCGTTTAAGGGAACAAAAGTGTCGTCGTGCCGGGTCAAGAGCACTTCATAACCCCCGTCCGCCCGCAACGCTTTGGCCAAATCCATGGCAATCCATAAATTGATATCTTTTTCTTTTGTGCCCAATTTGCCAATAGCCCCGGGATCTTGTCCCCCGTGCCCGGCGTCTACCATAATAGTTTTAATGCGGCGGGTTTCCGCAGCATCCTCCTTTTCCTCTCTCCTCAGTTTCCTCCTGCTCTTTTTGGCCAGCTTCACGGGCAAAATTGCCGGCGCCGGAGAAGAAACTTCCGGAGGTTCAACTTCCACTGGAATTTTCCCAGACCCTGACTTTTTAGGGTGGGGATTTTGAATGTCAAAAATTAAGCGGTGCGGCGTTTTCTTTTGTTGCCAACTATAGCTGCTTACGTCCTCAACCAACATTATTTTTAAAATTGCGCCCCTACGTCCGGGGTCAAGCTTGATATATTTTATTACATTATCCTTAATTTTTAAGAACTCTTGGCTGAAAATTCTTACCCGCGGGATTTGGGCAACGATCATATGCCCCTTTTCTTTAACGTCAGGGAAAAGTTTGTCCACCGATTCCAAGACCACTCGGGTTTGGTTTTCTTGGGTATAGACCCGGGGCGAAAAAAGCGTTGCCTTTGGACTT
>JAHFBY010000246.1:2289-4105 GCA_023249835.1 Elusimicrobiota bacterium
GGAAAAAGTTTCATTAGCGGAGTCCCATAGGATCTCGCAATCCACAATTCGCGCAAACGTTTCGGAAGAAAAAAACTCGAGCGGCGCGTATCCTTTGCGCTCCACTAAATGTACCGGACCAGGAAGGTTTAAGATTTTGTCCCCAATACGGACCTTATTTGAATCTACCGTAAAGATGACCTTGTGGTTGTTAACTTTGAGCACCACCTGTCCAGTCACCGGATACCACTGTACTCGTCCTTTAAAAAAAACCGCCATGGTCTTGATGTTCATATAGACCATGCCATTAAAAGTCTGGGTTGGCGATTTACTTAAAACGTTTCCGTCATAAATGAACTGGGCGGCGCGCGCAGAAACAGCTAAAGATCCAAAACACAAAGCGCAGAACAGGAGGTTAAAGCGTAGGAAAGGTCCCGACATCGGCGTAAAGGTCGATAGCTAAAACGACTGCGTTATGAAAGCTGGCCGCAAGCCGCTTCAATTTCACGGCCTTTGGGTTTGCGGATATGCACAATCCAGTCCCGCTTTTTTAAATAATGGTAAAAGTGGTCCACTTGTTCGGGCGATGAAGAATGGTAAGATAAAGCGGAAATGGGGTTATAAACAATCAAATTTATTTTTGGCGGACGAATAAATTTTTTTGCCAGCAAGAGCTGATCCAACTCTTGGGCCTCGCTAATTTGATCGTTCACCCCTTTCAACAAAATATACTCCATGGTCAGGTCCGAATTATTGTCCAACTGGAAAAGTTTACATGCCTCTAAAACTTCGTTTAGTTTGAACCGGGCAGAAACCGGCATGATTTTTTTGCGCATATAGTCGGTAGGAGCGTGCAGCGAGAGGGCCAAGTTAATGTTCAGCTTATGTTTGGCCAAGTTTTTGATCTGCGGAACCAGTCCGGTAGTGGACAGGGTAATACGCGAAGGGCTCATACCCAACCCTTTGGGCGAAATCATCCATTCCACAGCCTTTAACGTCCCCATATAGTTTGCCAAAGGTTCGCCCATCCCCATGAACAAGACGTTGCGCAAAGTTTCCGGCGCGATCACGGCGGAGGCAATCAGGATTTGATCTAAGATTTCCCCCGACCCTAAATTGCGCTTATACGGCACTAATCCCGATGCGCAAAACCTACACTTCCAAGCGCAGCCCACTTGCGTTGAAATACAAACAGAACGATAGGTTCGGTGCGGCAAGATCACGGCGGAAAACTGTTCGTTGGCTTTAGTTTTAAAAGTGAGCTTAATAGTATCGTCAAGGGAACGCTCGTTCTTTTCGATTTCCAAAGCGCACGCGATATATTTTTGCTCAAACTTTTCGCGCATGGGCACAGGGAGGTTAGACATATCTTTAAACGCCCGCGCCTTTTTTTTAAAGATCCATTGGCAAACCTGGTCCATGCGGTAGGCCTCGGGCACAATATCAGCGCACTTCTCTTTTATTTCTTCAACGCCATGGTTTAAAATGTGGATTTTTTCTTCCATACAATAGAGTTTACTATATAAACCGCTCTCCGGGCGACAACCGCATTCCTTGTAAAAAAGCCCAGGCGTCCGTCTCTTTTTTCCCTTCCAATTGCACCTTGCTCACCAACAGCGCGCCCTGGCCGCAAGCGATAAAAAAACCTCTGTTTTTTTCCGGCCCGCAAAAAGCTCCGGCCGGAAAACCAGCGCAGCCCGCGGGTCGCTCGAGCGCCGCCACTGCGCCAAAAATTTTTACCAAGCGTTCGTCCGGCAGCTTTGTCCAAGCACCCGGACGAATGAAAGCGCGGACCTGGCGTTCCGCTTCCAAACTGCTTTTAGCCCAGTTAAGGCGC
>JAHFBY010000247.1 GCA_023249835.1 Elusimicrobiota bacterium
GTAACGGTGTTTTATTGGCGCCAGTTACAGGCGAACTTATTTCCGAATTAATTTTTGATAACCCAAAACTTTTACCTCACCCCAGCTTTTCACCCCAGCGTTTTTTTTAATTTTAGGTTAGCGCATGGTTTGCAGCCAATCTCGTTCTAAATCGTTAATTGTTCGCCAGGTTCCGGGGAACGCTTGTTCCAATGCCGAGTCAAGGGCGTTGCCCCTTTTAAGCGCGCTAATGAATAGAAAGAAGTTATATTTTCCTTTTTCGGTAATGATGTAGGAAACCACAGACCGCGACTGCCAATACCATAAATCCAGCGTTGTATAAACGTAAACTCTGTTTTTGAAAGTATAAGATTCCAATATGCGTGAAGGAGAGGTGAAGGGATTGAAACTTATTAATTCGGCAAGGGGTAAAAGGTGCTTTTTGTAAAGGTCGCGGGTGGTGTTTAAATAATACTCTTTCTCTGAATATTCGTAGGTTTCATATTCTTCGTAAGTTGCAAAACCTTCGTTTAACCAGCGGTTTTTGTTCGCTTCTTCAGGCGTGGAAAAGTTCATATATTCATTGAAAACCAAATGCGTTACTTCATGAGCTAGAGTCGCAGAGACAGCCATTTCTTCAAAGGTTACAATGGATGTTCGAGCAACGTTTTCTCGTTCAGAGGGCAAGATCATTCCCGAAGGCACGGTAATTGCGCCCCCTCCGCTCCAGGAAGGATAACCAGTGACTTTTAAGAAATCATCCTTGGAGTTAAATATAGTGATTTGGTAGTTTTGTTTAGGTTTAAAGGATAACAAGTTTGCGTCAAACATCACTTTTTTATAAATTGATTCGGCAAAATCAGCGACTTGATTTAAACGAGTTATATTGTATCCATAGATAGTGAAGTGTAGACTGTCATAGCTTTGCATTTTTTCTTTTATATCATCAACTTCGATATCGTGAGAACCGGTATTTTCAAATTGAATTGTTTCCAAAGCAGCGCATCCGGAATAGATCGTTAAAGATAAAATGGATATCCAGAAAAGTTGCTGCATGCTTAGTTTTTGCAGAGTTGGGCAGCGGTCAGGATCGCGGCAATCATAGGTTTAGGGTTGGCGTGATTTTTGCCGGCCAAATCAAATGCTGTTCCGTGTCCGGGCGATGTTCGGACAAACGGCAGTCCTAGAGTTATATTTACCATTTGGTCCGCATTATAAAGTTTTAAGGGTATAAGCGATTGGTCATGGTACATGGTCACTAAACAGTCGTAGAGGCCTTCTTTGAGCTGTTTATACGCGCTGTCCGCTGGTAATGGACCAAAAAGTTTTAATGCTAACTTCTTTACCACCGCTTTAATGGCAGGGGCAATTTCATTAATTTCTTCCTTTCCTAACATTCCGGATTCCCCGGCATGCGGGTTTAGCGCGCAAATTCCAATGCGGGGCGTTCCTATTCCAATTTGTTTCATCCAATTATTAGCGATCATAATCACTTCGGAAATTGATTCTTTTTTTAGCGTGGCCGCTACGCGGCAAAGCGGAATGTGGTGGGTGACTAATACTGTGCGCAACCTGTCCGTGGAAATGGCCATGGCCACTTTTTTAACGCCGCAAAGTTTGGCGATATATTCCGTGTGTCCGGGATAGGGTATGCCCGCAAGTTTCCAAGCAAATTTAGAAATAGGGGCATGCACTACCCCTCTCACTAATCGCGTCATGGCCAAGGTGATTGACCGTTCAACGGAACGCGCGGAAATGGCGCCGCTAGCTTTATTGGGAGTCCCGATAGTGACATCGGCAAAATGGGTTGATGGGATATGCAGCACATCGATTGTTCCTAATTTATATTGGGCTTGGGCAGGGTTTAAAATTGGTCGAATTTTTAAAGGCGCGCGCGAGAGTTTAAAAGCCAATGTTTGCGCGTCGCCCACTACCAAGGGACTGCAAACGTCATAAACTTCTTTTGTAGATAAACTTTTTAAAACGATTTCCGGGCCAATGCCCGCAGGGTCGCCGATGGTAATGGCCAACACCGGCTTTAATGCGCGGTTTGCGGACATGACTGGAGGTCAGTTTATGGGGTTAATTTTAATGCTGGCTTTTGCGCGGAGGTTTTTAAGGTATTTTTCCAGGTTAGCTGTGAAACTTTTTTGCACAATAAAATTTTTTAAGTCTTCTTTAACCTCGTCATAATCCAGGGGGTGTGGCGCACGTTTTTCTATGAGTTTAACGATATGAAATCCTATATCGGTTTCAATAATTCCGGAAATTTGCCCCTCGTTTAATTTAAAGACAGTTTCATCAATTTCCGGCAACCCTAAATCTCCTTTAGCTAAAAACCCTAAGTCTCCGCCCCGGTCCTTGCTAATGGGATCTTCCGAAAATTTCTTAGCTAAAAAAGTAAAATCTTCTCCTTTAGTCAGTTTGTCCTGCACATCTTTGATTTTTGTTTTAGCGGTCTCTCGCGCCGCCGCGCCTTCCGCTTTAGTGGCGCGCGCTAAGATGTGGCGAATGCGGATTTGCTCGCCGATTAGGCGGCCTAAAAATTTTGCCACCTGTTCGATTTCAGCTTGTTCGTTCGAGTCTTTGGCAGCAACGGTTTTGCCGTCCAAGGTCTGCTTGATTTTGTTGTAGAACGCTTTTACATCGCTTTCCGCCGGCATTTCTACCTTACTTTTAACGTCTTGTTCAATTAGCTTTACCTTCATAATTTGTTCTTTTACGCGCTCGTTAAACTGTGTTTGGGTCATGCCTTCTTGCGTTAACTGTTCTTGGAATTTTTTTTCCGTATCGATTGCGGTCCTGGGTTTGCCTTGCTCATCCACGCTAAAAGGTTCTTTGAATTGAGCCACTCCTTTTTCAATTTCTGCTTTGGTTACGCGCAAATTTTTATTTTTAGCTTCTTGGAGCAAAAGCTTTTCTTCTACCATCTTATCTAAAATTTCTCGTTTAATATCCAAAAGTTTGTCCGGCGTGTTCTCTTCTTTTGGAGCCAGCTTTTTTTGGCGTTCAATGAAAGGCTCAGCTTCTTTGTTTAGTTCTTCAAAGAAAATAGGTTCGTTGTTTACGATCGCAATTGTGCGCCCTACCACCTCGGCGCTTTCTTCTGCCCAAATGGGACCGGCTGCATATAAAACGAAAAACAAGGGTAAAGCTAACTTGAAGGGTAAATACTTTTTTAGCATAGGCGCGTCACTCTACAGTAGAGTTGGGTTCTCCTTGTTCTGCTACTTTGTTGATTTTCAGCTCTGCCAGCAGTTTTTCATCAATCCACAGCTTTTCGTTTTTCTTTATTCCATCGATCCATTTATCAAATTTATTTTTTTCCAAGGTGCGTCGGATTCGGGGCGCAGAACCTTCAAAGGATTGTTTAGGCAAAGGCGTTTCGTTATTTTTTTTGATAATGTGGTAACCGAGCTTGGTGTGCACAATTCCGGATATTTCGCCCCGCCGTAATTTAAAGAGAGCTTCTTCAAATTCCGGCAGTTCGGACAAATCGCCTTTAACCACTTCTCCGATTAGTCCGCCGCGTACAGAAGAAGGGTCGGCTGAAACTTCTTGCGCCAATTTGGCAAAGTCTTCGCCTTTTTTCAAACGCGTTAAAGCTGTTTGGGCGTTAGGTTCAGCGGTGGAAAGTATATGGCTGGCCGTTACTTTTACCGGGTTCATGAACTGGTCTGAATTTTGCTCAAAATAGAGTTTCATTTCCGATTCCGTAACTTTAAGGTCGGAGTCCTGCAGGTCGCGCAAAAATTCGCGCAATATTAAATTTTTACGATAATCGATCTCTTCTTGACGGATACGTTCTTTATAAGCGATAAGGTTTTTCTGGATCTCTTTTTTGCGAATAATTCCTGAGCGTTGGGCTTCATTGAGCAGGATTTTTTCCCGCAGTAAAATGTCTAAGAACTGTTTTTTGCCTTCCAGCGTGGAAAGATAGTTTTGGTAAGCTACCGGCGAATTGGCTAATTCGTTTTGAAAATCTGTTTTGGTGATTTTAATGGATCCGGAACGGGCAATGATCGCGTCCCCGCTTTTTTTACAGCCGGACGCCGCTACGCCAAAGACGCCGCTTACCAGAAGTATTAAAAAAGTATGTTTATTTATTATCATAAG
>JAHFBY010000248.1 GCA_023249835.1 Elusimicrobiota bacterium
CCGGATGGGGACCCCGCGAACGAGCCTCCATGAGGCTAAGGCTTAAAGCATATTTGCAGCAAGGAGGCTTTCCCGAAACCCTTGGCGTTTCGGGTCCTATGCGTCGCCGTCTCCTGCAAGATTATTTGGATGCTGTCTTATTGAGAGACATTATCGAACGGCACAACCCTTCCGACCCCTCTGCATTAACACACCTGTTGCACCTCTTGATGAACCAGGTCGGAAGCTTTTACTCAATCAACAAAGCCTGCGAACGCCTCAAAGCGCAGGGACTTAAAGTTAATAAACCGGAAATTTCACGGGCAATGGACTGGTTTCACGACAGCTATTTATTTTTTTCAGTGCCCGTATTTACCTCTTCACGGCAAAGGCAGGTCATTAACCCAAAAAAGCTCTATTGTATTGATCCAGGGATGGCGCACCACCACAGTCAGGCGACGTCTGAGGATTGGGGGCACTTATTGGAAAACTCGGTCTTCCTACATCTGCGCCGTCAAACGGACTTGCTTTATTACTTTAAAGACGCTCACCAGCGAGAGGTAGATTTCGTTGTTAAAAAACCAGACCGGACTCTGGAACTAGTCCAAGTGAGCTGGTCGCTCGCAGACCCCAAGACGCGCGAGAGAGAACTTCTGGCGCTAGATTCAGCCATGTCCGCATTGTCCCTTCGAAAATCAACTCTCGTCACTTTTGATTTGGAGCAAGAGATCAGGAGATCCGGAAAAATCATACGCATTAAACCCGCCTACTCATACTTAATGGAAAACGCAGTCCACTCAAAAAAATGACCAAAGGGCGGCTGGATGCCGCTTTACCACGAACCCACTGGAATCCGAACAGACTTAATTTTTTCGTTCATACCTCATGAAACATAGGCAATCCGAAGAGCCGCAAACCGACATTAATATCAGCATATAGCTTGCTAAATTTCATGAAATATGGCATAATTATTGCGTAATGTATAAACGGTTCTTGCCGCTTGAAAAATGGGTGGCACATAAATCTCTCTTTCTCTTTGGACCTCGGCAGACGGGAAAGAGCACCTTGCTCCGCCAAACCTTTCCCGAAGCGGACTACTATGACCTTCTGGAAGCCGATACTTTTAGGGAATTGAGCGCACGGCCCGAAACCTTGCGCCAGGCTTTAAACCCTCGTCAAAAACTTGTCATTATAGATGAAATCCAGAAGCTGCCATCCCTTTTAGACGAAGTTCAACTCCTCTTAGATCGCAATAAAAGTCTGCGGGTCATTCTAACGGGTTCTAGCGCAAGGAAGCTGAGGCGGGCCGGAACAAACCTTTTAGCCGGAAGAGCCTGGACCGCACACCTTTACCCTTTAACCACACCAGAATTGGAAAAACCGCGCCTTTTAGACCGATTTAACCGGGGCAGCCTGCCCGGAATTATTGACTCGCCTGAATACAAAGAGGACCTTAAGGCCTATGTAGGGACTTACCTTCATGAAGAAATCCGCGCTGAAGGATTGACTCGCTCCATTGAAGGGTTCTCACGATTTCTAGAAGTGGCGGGACTTGCAAACGGACAGCAGATCAACTTTACCAACATTGGCAACGATGCCGCGGTACCGCCCCGAACCATTCGGGAGCATTACCAGATTTTGGAGGACACCTTGGTTGGATACGCGTTGCCTGCATATCAGAAAACTTTAAAGCGGAAGCCCGTTGTTACCGCTAAATTCTTTTTCTTTGATTTGGGCGTGGCGGGAACGCTCGGACGATGGGGAACCATTGAAGAAGGTTCAGAAATGGCCGGCAGGGCATTAGAACACCTGATTTTCTTAGAACTAAAATGTTTTCTGGACTACCACCGCATAGACCTGCCCTTAACCTATTGGCGAAGCCTTTCACAATTTGAAGTGGATTTCGTGGTGGGCGATAAAATAGCCATTGAAGTAAAATCCAAAACCAGGGTTTCCCCTGGCGAGCTTAAAGGTTTAATCGCTTTTTCTGAGGACGTGGCATTAAAAAAACGGATAGTGGTCTGCCGAGAGTCCCGGCCTAGATGCACAGATGAAGGCATAGATATTATCCCTATAGAAAAATTTCTTGATCTGCTCTGGAACGGAGAGATCATTTCTTAGAAGTGTAGATCAAGGGAGAGACAGTCGAAACATTACGCTTTGTTTACTGACGGCTCCAATGGGATGCGGTGAAGTTTAAGCTGCGGGTGTTCCTTAGCAAAATAGTCAAGCGCCCATTGGCTGGGAAATAAAATTACGTCTTGGCCCTGCGCGTCTTGCGCGAGCGCGCTGTCGGTTGGCAAACGCAGACTATCCCAATCTTGCGCGGTCGGCGCGTAATCACTAATCCAACGCATCGCCATCCAAATGGTTTTTTCCAGTTGAGATTCCACTCCATATTCCGATTGCAAACGGTATTGTAAAACTTCAAACTGCAGCGGACCCACCGCGGAAAGTAAAGTCTCCCGGCGCGCGCTGTTCCTTAAAATTAAAGTCTGAACTATGCCTTCGTGCAAAAGGTGATCCATTCCTTTGCGGAACGGTTTGGATTTGGCAGGGTTCGGGTTAGAGATAAAAGCAAAACATTCGGGCGGAAAACGCGGGATCTCGTTATAAATAATTTCCGGATCTTCAGTTAAGGTGTCGCCAATGTTAAAGTCCCAATGGCCCACCAAACCTACAATATCTCCCGGATAGGCCTCTTCCACGACTTCTCTGTCCTGAGCAAAGAGCTTGTGGGAATTGGCTAATCGAACTTTTTTGCCCGAGGGCTGGTGAACAACTTGCATGTCGCGTGTAAACCGGCCGGAACACACTTTAAGAAACGCCACCTTGTCCCGGTGACGAGGGTCCATGTTGCTTTGGATCTTGAAAATAAAGCCGGAAAATTTATCCTGTTGCGGAGGGACCAAAACTTGCGATCGGGTACGGCGCGCTGCAGGAGGCGGCGCATACTCTAAAAAAGCATCCAAGAGCAATTGCACGCCAAAATTATTGACCGCGCTGCCAAAAAAAACAGGGGTCGTGTCTCCCGAAAGCACTGATTGACGCTCTAGCGCAGCCCCAGCCATGTCCAACATCTCCAACTCTTCGCTAAAACGTTCGTAAGCGACTTGGTCAAGCTGATCGCGGATCGACGGATCAGTCAAATCTTTAACGCGTACAGGAGCAATGTAGGATCCGTGAGCCGTACGTTCGAACAAATGAATATCTCGGCTCTGCCGGTCAAACACGCCGCGAAAGGATCCTCCGGTCCCCAAGGGCCAGTTCATAGGGTAAACATGAATTTGGAGCTCTTCTTCAACCTGGTCAATCAACTCCAACAAATCGCGCGTTGGACGGTCTAACTTGTTCATAAAAGTGAATATCGGCACATTGCGCTGGCGGCAAACTTCAAACAGTTTAAGCGTTTGGCTTTCAATGCCTTTACCCGCGTCAATGACCATGATCGCGGCGTCTACCGCTGTCAGCACGCGGTAAGTGTCCTCAGAAAAATCTTTGTGGCCCGGGGTGTCCAATAAGTTGATCTGATAATTGTGGTAACCGAATTGAAGGACTGTTGAACTAATGGAAATCCCGCGCTTTTTTTCCAGTTCCATCCAGTCCGAAGCTGTAGAACGCATGCTTTTGCGCGCAGAAACTGACCCCGCTAAATGCAGCGCTCCGCCGTAGAGGAGCAGCTTCTCAGTCAAAGTTGTCTTTCCCGCGTCCGGATGGGAAATAATGGCGAACGTTCGCCGCCGTGCGATCTCGCTCATTTGGCTCATAAGTCTAAAACCTTGGTGAGGAAATTGCGGAGCGCGCCAATGCCGATATTTTTCTTAGCGCTGATCCAATGCATCTCCGTCTCGCTTATGCCCATCTTTTTTCCTGCTGTTTTGCGGTAATGAAACTGCTCGGAACTGCTGAGCCGGTCAACTTTATTGGCCACCACGCAATAGGGAATCGAATGCTGCTGGAGCCAAAAGGACATCTGTTCATCTAACTTTGTGGGTCCAACGCTGCCGTCAATGAGCAGCAACACTAAACGCAAAGCCGTCCGGCTTTGCAAATAGCCGCTCACCATCTCTTTAAGTTTGTGGCGCTTATCTTTAGGACCCTCGGCGTAACC
>JAHFBY010000249.1 GCA_023249835.1 Elusimicrobiota bacterium
TGCGTTGGGTTAACGTTCCACCCGGCATTAGATGAAGAGAGGCCTCCGGGGGAACTCCAAGATGGAGTTGGAGACAAGAACTTTGATTGCTCAGCGAACATTTGGAATAGTTCGAGGGATCCTTGGGATATTGTGCCTCCGCCGGAGGCAGCTAAAACCTGATCCAAATTTTCTTTTAACGTGGCCCATTTTTCGTCAATAGAGTCGGAAATTTTTGAGAGCGGCAAGACGATGGAGTTGGACCGGGCCAAAACAATGAATTTTCCATCCTTTGTTTTTAACCCAAGTTCCACAACCCAAGCTCCGCCTTCTTTTTCCGTGCGCAAGTACCAATTTTTTGATTCCAGGGCAACGACCACGTCAATGGTTTGGACGGATTCCAAAATTTTTGATTGCGGGTTAAACTCATGCATGCGGATAGTGGGCTGCGCAGAGGAAAAAATATTTTCTCCGTATTGGTTTTTAACCTGTTGCCGGGTTAGGTCGTTAACTTCCCAATAGGCGAACATCCAATGGGGATCGCGGGGCAATAAAGAAATTTCTGTGTCGCCGTATGTATCGGCAAGAGGCTCTCCGTTATCTAGAAATGCTCGAGCCTCATTATGATGGGAGCTTGAACTTGCTGATGGGCTACTGGTCAAAGGGTTTTCCAGCACTGATTTTTCGTTCATGGAAACGTCCTCCAGGCTAAGGCGAATATAAAACATAAATTTAACATTTTATACGTTTTATTGTCAACCCAACTTTTGCATAAGGCTGCAGCACTTGAAAAATAATTGTTTTTAATTTACAATATCGATTAATCGATATATATATCGATTAATCGATATGAAGACAGTTACGCAATATCTTGCCAAGAAAGTTAAAGAGCTACGTCTGGAAAGGCGGTGGACCCAGGCGCGGCTTGCGCGGCTTTTGGAAATGTCGCAAAATCGACTTTCCGAAATTGAAAATGGACAAGGTTCGTTTAGCGCGGAACAGCTTATCGATCTTGTTACAGCATTCAACGTGCCTTTGGATTATTTTGTGAAGACTCTTACAACGGAAGAAGATCGTTTGCAAAATGTTATTGTCCGTTTAGGCGCGCATCATTTGCAGGAAAATCCCGCAGCCCTAGCCACAGATAGGGTCAAAGATGTTATTAACGCGGTGAGCGAGGTTATCGCTATCGCCAAGTCTCCCCGGTTGGTTACGGGTTTGGCTTTGGTCATAATAAATCACGCGGAACCCACTATATTAAACCAAATTCGCTACAAGCTCCTAGATTCAGGGTTTGTTCATAGATACGGCTGGGTTTTGGCCAATACTTTAGAGGCGCTAAGAAGCGAGCTAAAAGACAAATCCGTTCAACTTCCAAAAGATTTGTTGGCAAAGTATAGAAAGGTGGAAAGAATTATTGATGAGCAATTAAGGTCTCCACGGTTTGTGCCAGGTTTGAAAACAGAGAGCAAAAGCGAATTTTGGGCAATTGATGATGACATTACTACCCGCCAAACTTTTACCGATGTACAAAGAAAATCCTCAAAAATATCTCAACAATGGGGCATTGTCACTAGAATACAATCTCAAGATTTTATAGACGCACTCAGGCATGGATTCAATTATTGAGCAGTTCTTTAGGCAGTTAGATCAGAAATGGAAAAGTTCTGGATCGGTCAAGAATCGGCTTAACATTATTGGCTCTTCAGCCATCTGCGTCAATTCATTTTGACACTCAGCGCGGGAATATTATATCGTGTTGCAATAATGTTGGGCCACGCGCAATCTTAAACATGGCTATTGTCATCTCTATCGCTAACCAAAAAGGCGGCGTGGCTAAAACCACTAGTTGCCTAAATATCGGAGCCGCCTTAGGGCAGGCCGGCTATAAAACGCTCTTGGTGGACTTTGATCCGCAATCTTCCTTAACAAAGATCTTAAACCGTGAAAACCAAACCATACGTTATGTGGGCGATTGGCTGCAAAACCGCTGCGTGTTTACCGATGTGGTACAGCGCTCACCCCATGAAAACTTAGACTATCTTCCTTCACATATTCATTTGCGCGGAGATGAAATGGACATGCAAAAAGATTTTATTAACGGCAATGAGTTCTTGTCGATCAAGCTGCAGGAGGTCGGCGCGGAATATGACTTTGTGCTCATCGATACCTTGCCCAGCTTATCCCTGCTCTGTATTAATGCTCTTTTCGCCAGCCAGTTTGTTTTAATTCCTTCTAAAATGGATTATGTTTCCATCGGGGGCTTATCCCAGCTCACGCGTTTGATCGCCGATGTGAAAAAGAAAAAACCAATTGAAATATTAGGTGTTTTTAGTACTATTTACCGGACAGGGGTTAAACGGCAGGAACGTTGCTATAATGAACTTAAGGCGATTTTTCCGAGCCATGTATTGCGCGCTAAAATTCGGATCAATGCCGCCATTGAAGAGGCGGCTTACGAAGGTTTGCCGGTGACCTATTTGGATTCTCAGTGCAGGGGCGCTCAGGATTATCACGAGCTCACCAAGGAGATTTTACAGCGGTGTCCATTAAAGAAAAAAGCCGTCCCCGTAGCTTAGTCGATCTTTTCTACGGCGATGACGTGCAGGAAGCTACGGCCCAATCCGTGGCGCAAATAACGTTAAGCTCCATTCGGGCCAATCCTTTTCAGGTGCGCAATGAGTTTTCCGAAGAATCGCTGCATTCCTTGAAAGAATCTATTCGGGCCAATGGATTGCTGCAGCCAGTGGTTGTGCGCCCAGTTTCAGCGGATACGCCTGGTTCTCTAGTCCAATATGAATTAATAGTCGGCGAACGGCGGTTTCGGGCGCATCAGCTATTGAAAAAAGAAACGATCAACGCTATCATTCGCCCTACTGGAAATGCGGATATGAGGCTGTTGGCTATGCTCGAAAATTTGCAGCGGGATGATTTAAGCGTGTTGGATAAGGCGCTTGGTTTTCAGCAACTAATGCAGGAGAAGTCTTTGAAAGCAGAGCAGGTTTCTGATTTGCTTAACCTCGGACACAGCACGGGATATTTATACCTGCGCATCGCGCGCATTGATGAAGCGCAAAAACGGATCATACGCGAGCAGGGTCTGGACTTGCGCGCCACGCGCAGTTTTGTCGTTGGGGTGGAACGCATACGTAAAGTCAACTCCAAATCGGGACTGCGGAGGCTGGATCAGATATTGTCCGGCGTTGTCCCTTTTGAGTGGGGTTTGTTCGATCAGCTGCAGGGAGAGTTCCTGGGGGCCAGGTCCGGCGCGGGTCCCTCTTCGGCAAAACCGGGGACCTTGGCGGAGGAGACTCGGTTATGGAAGCTGATTAAAAAATATGAACTTAAACTTGATTCTGCGGATGTCCTGCGTTTGGAGAAAAATGAGTGGAAAGTTTTGATTGCGGAAGTGAAACATTTTTTAGAGTCTCTAGGCGCAAGCAAAGTGGAGATTAAACTCTAACGGTTAGAGTGAAGGCAATAATTTTAGCAAGGCAGGTCAAATATGAATAAATATAAAGTCGGCGTCATTGGCTGCGGTTATTGGGGTCCTAACCTGATTCGAAATTTCACAGGGCTGTCTCGAACCAGCGTAGAGATGGTGTCGGACTTGAGTTCAGAGCGTTTGGAGCGCATACAGGGCCTCTATCCCATGGTGAAAACCACGCAAAATGCGGGCGACATTCTGCAGTCTCCCGCCATTGATATCGTTTGCATTGCTACCCCAGTTTCCACGCATTATGCTTTGGCCAGGCAGGCTTTGGAGGCGGGTAAGCACGTTCTAGTGGAAAAGCCCTTTGTCCAATACAGCAAACAGGCTCTGGAGTTGATTGCTCTGGCGGACAAAAAAGGCAAAAAATTGATGGTGGATCACACGTTTTTATTTTCCCCTTCAGTGCGAAAAATGAAGGATATGATTACGCAAAACGCCTTGGGTAAAATCCTTTATTTTTATTCTACCCGGGTAAATTTGGGGCTATTTCAAAAGGATATAAACGTGGTTTGGGACTTGGCCGCGCACGATATCGCCATTGCCAATTACTTGTTAGGAGCGACGCCCGAATCTGTTTCCGTCACCGGGCGGCGATTGGTTGTG
>JAHFBY010000250.1:0-2112 GCA_023249835.1 Elusimicrobiota bacterium
GGCTGTTTATTTAAGCTAAGTCCAAAATAATGTTTTCGATGAATGCCCAAAGGCCGGAATGAACCCACAAATAAAACTTTATCTTCTTTTAAGGAATATTTATTTACTAAATAGTGCATCCAATCCATCTCGTCAACGGATGCGTATTCAGGGGGATCAGTCGGCATACTAAAAGCAAGCTGCCATGGCAGCGCGCCTGAAACAGCCATCGCAAGAGAAGATATCATTAATTGTTTGTGCTCAGTATTTGACCAATATCTTAAAAAATCAATTGTAACTACGAAACAGAGCAATAGTTTTATTAAATTTTTTGATTTCCACTGTAGGCATGAATGTACCACAAAACCAAAACCCACGCACAATATAAATATAATTGGCCCCGAATGCGTCATCGGTTTAATTGCAAAGAGAAGAGAAAAAATCCAGCTTCCAAGCACGCACCCTATGACCCAGCGTAATTCCGTTTTAAATGGCTTAAAAATACACACAATTCCAGATGCGCATAGCAGCGCGCTTGGACCCCACCATATTTTAGACTGGCCGAAGTGACCCAGCGGATTAATTTGAGTCATATTTCTAATGTACTCATTTACGCCGGCCAAACCCAAGTCATATAGACGGTATTTCACTAAAGGATGCGTTAACCAAGGATAAAGCAGCTTGGCCCCAAACAGTTTTCCTAAAAACGGATATATTGGATTGCCAGTGATTATGAATGAACGAATGAGCCAGGGGCCCCAAGAAAAAAAAATCCCTCCGCTATAAATCAATATCAATCTAAATCTAGAAGTTGCCGTATTTTTAAATCCAGCCGATAAATTAGCTGTTAAGAATAACACAACTCCAATGAATGTAACTAGTGCCGATGGGGCTGCAGTTAATTTAAAACCTAATGCAATTCCACAAAAAATACCGGCTAAGAACAACCAGTTCACTTTATCCCAATCATTATTGATGATTTTATTAAAGCTAATAGTTAGCGCCCACCATTGTAAAATTAAGAAAACGCCTGCTTGCAAGTCGTTTTTAATGGATGTTCCCAACCACGATCCATGATCACTTAAAACAAATAAAGACAAAGCACAAAAAGCAGCAAACTTTGATGCTGTTCTTTGTAGCCAGCCATAAATAAAAATGAGCAGCATCGCAAAAAATCCCCAGACTATTAGATATGCTGCCTCTCTTGACCCTGCCAACAATGTCCACACGCTCAAAAGCTCGGCATTTTGTGAAAAATAGCTGTATACGTGAAAAGGATTGGGCGTGAAGCGGCCTTCCGACACGTAATAATTGGGCAATGACAAGTTGATCATGAGGGTGTCCCAATAAATAACCGGATAGACGCATAAGATGGACCACCCTAAAACTAGAATTGAAAGGGCGGCTATTCCTAATGTTATTGGTTCAAACCGAAACTTAAAAGATGGGTCCTGCCAAGTTTTGGCTTTTATCCAATTAAATACCCCCCTCATTAAAATGACCGTACCTGCCCCTGTCATCAAATATACCATTGACTTTTTATATAGCCCAAAAATTCCCAAACCAAAGAAAACCATACTGAATATCCATGATCCCAAAAACCAACTGCACGCTATAAATTCAAGCTTTGAAATTTCCAACTCAGCGTTTCGATTAATAATTGACCGGAAGTTTAAAAGTTTTGTAAAAAACCATTTGCCGGTTAGATAAAACCATGCGCTCATGGATAAAAAGATCATATATCCCCAAGTTGTTTTTGCGTATCCTCCACCACCTTGTAAAAACTGCTTTAAATTAAACATGACGAATTCTTTTCCCGGAGGGAAATCAGGTTTTGTTCGAGGTTGGCTGCACCAGGGGTTGTTCAGTAAAAATAAACTAAGGATAATCGATGTGGCCAACAATAGAGATAAAACTAAAATATCAATTCTCCACAACGGTTGGCCTCTCAAGTCTTTCTCGGTTAATTTAGCTTTTTTTCTATCAGTCGTTTTCATTTAATTTTGATGGTTTGGGAAATAATCAAAGTTTCTTTAATCAATTTCATAACATCAATTTAGTCTTTTTATACTGCGTAAGTCTATAGCCGCATTATATAAATATGTACAGGAAAACTGAGACCTTACTATTATA
>JAHFBY010000250.1:2122-4069 GCA_023249835.1 Elusimicrobiota bacterium
ATAGTGCTTTTGCAGGGCAGAGATACCGAAGTTGGCTTAACGCAGATTATTATACCAACCCCATCGCAAAAAAGATATTAAATATTTTTTAGTTTTCTGCGCGCTTCCGGACCGCAATACGGTCCCTTGATTTTATTTGTGATCCGTATTACAATATTGATAGAAAGTAAACATGAAAACTATCCTACTGGACGCCGCGCCTCTAATTTTGCTGGCCAAGCTGAATCTGCTTGACGCCCTATATGAACGCTTTCGAATTGTTATCCCCTTGGAAGTGGCCGCAGAATCAACGGTTCGGAAAGATTTGGCGGACGCAATATATATTCAAAAATTAATAATGGAGAAACGAATTCATACAAAAAAAGTAAGTCCCAGCCGAGTTTTACATATTCATAAAGAGTGGGGACTTGGCATGGGAGAATCGGCAATGCTTGCGCTGGCGCAGTCGGAGCTAATAGTTATGGTGACAGATGATTTTGCAGCGATGCGCGTTGCTAAGACTATGCGGTTAATTTTTACTACTACGCCCATGATAATCGTTGAGCTAAGGAATCAAAACATATTAAGCTTGGAACTGGCTAGAGCTAAGTTAGCGGAGTTACAAAAACATGCCTGGATAAGCCCTCAAATCCTAAACCGCGTAAAACTAGTTTTAGAAGGAGGAATATAATGGTCCTTGCGATCCGGCTAAAAAAAGACGAAGAATCTCACTTGGCCTTGATATCAAAAAAACGCCATCTCAATAAATCTGACGCCATGAAAGAACTCATGCGCGGAGGTTTTATGATGTACCAACTGGACGAATATAAGCTTGGCAACATCTCTCTTGGGAAGTTGGCGGAAAACCTAAGCATTACTTATTTGGAAGCCTTAAACTTAGCGGCAAAATATAACGCTCATCCGGAACTGCCCGAGGATTATCTTGTGGAAGTTGCGGAAACAGCAAAAGCTCTTTTCACTAAAAAATCGTAACTAGATTGTGGTGAAAAACCCGGCTTTTCGTCATACCCGCGAATATTGCAATGCGCCTCTACAATATGGTCAAATTTGGAAATGACCGAAAAAATTATGGGCAACTCAATTTTAAAATTTCCGCCCGAATTCGTTTGGGGCGCGGCTACCAGCTCCTACCAAATCGAAGGCGCTCAGGCTGAAGACGGCAAGGGCGAATCAATTTGGGATAAGTTTTGCCGCGTTCCCGGCGCCATTAAAAATAGGGGCACAGGCGAATTAGCTTGCGATCATTACCACCGTTTCCGCGAAGACATTGAATTAATGGCGGACTTGGGGCTAAAAGCTTACCGGTTTTCCATTTCCTGGCCCCGCGTTTACCCAGCGGGCAGCGGGTCCTTTAACCCCAAAGGCCTGGACTTCTACGACAAAATTGTGGACGCGCTTTTAGCCAAAGGGATTACCCCCTACGTTACTCTTTACCATTGGGACCTACCACAAATTATGGAAGACCGGGGCGGTTGGCGCGAACGGGACACAGCCCTGGCTTTTGCCAACTATGCCGACAAAGTGGTCTCCAAACTTTCTGACCGCGTAACCCATTGGATGACCTTAAACGAACCGCCTTGCATCGCTTTAGAAGGATACCTTAAAGGACTGCACGCTCCCGGCGCAAAAGAGCCCCCAAAAACCGTTAACCAAATCATCCATCACCTGCTCTTAGCGCACGGATTGTCCGTGCAAGCGGCGCGGGCGGCGGCAAAACAAGAAATAGAAATCGGACTAGTGCACAACCCAGCAGTCATGGTTCCCTCTTATAACTTTATGGAACAACCATTTCCTCCCTCATGCTCGGTCATGGTTCCCTCTTATAACTTTATGGAACAACCATTTCCTCCCTCACCCTCTCCCGCAACCGCTGCGCCGGAAGACGAAAAAGCCGTTTATTTGGCTTATAGCTCAGCTAAAACTTGGTGCGGGTACAACGACTGGTGG
>JAHFBY010000010.1 GCA_023249835.1 Elusimicrobiota bacterium
AAGCGCGCGGGCCAACCCTGTTCCCCCATCGTTGGTTCCTACTCCGCCTAAAGTGAGCACTAAACGTTTAGTGCCCTGATCTAAAGCGCGGCTAATCAATACTCCGGTTCCGTAAGAGTCAGTGAGCAGGGGGTTGCGCTGACCAGCGGCAATAAGGGCGAGCCCTGAAGCTTGGGCCATTTCCACAATTCCAGTGTTTTTATGTTTAATCATTCCCCATTGCGCGAAAATTTTTTGGCCTAGAGGGTTAAAGGTTTGAGCGCGTAAAATATTTCCGCCAGAACTTTTGCAAATTACGCGCAGCGAACCTTCACCGCCATCGGCCAGGGGAAGACTTATGGTTTGGACTCCCGAAATTATTTTGCGCGCTGAGCGTTGCACGATGGAGCAAGCTTGTTCAGCGCTCAAACTTTCTTTGAAGGAATCGAAACAAATTAGAATGCGCATCGGCTTTTTTTTCCTTAAGGTAAGGAGAACTGTATCATACCAATTTTGTCATCGCCCGCAGGGCGATCCAGCGTCTTTAAAACGTTTACAGCCACTGGATTCCCCTACTGGGAATGACGAGACTAGAGTTGTGGCACGGGTGGGAAGGATTTATGTCCTTTACTCCGGCAAAGGGTCGTCTTGAACGTAGGCCAACCGTTTTTTCAACGCTATTTCCACCTTCATCAATTCCGAACCAACATAGGCCGCGTGAGCCAAGGATGAGACAAAACCTTCGCGCACAATGGTGTTATAAATATCTTCCGCGTTTTTACCCTCCACCACTACTTTTAGCGCGTGGTCTTCGCCATAATAGCGCACTCGGATTACCCCTTCTTCCGGGAACGGTTTCATGGTAAAAAACCCTTTGGGATCCATGCGCCATTCGGCATTGGAATCGTAGCTCGCTTGGATCACGGGAACCTTATCTTTTTCATCCTCTTTGGTGGGGTTAATGTTCAAAATACTTTTTTTAGAGGCGGGCTCGACAATGTCAATGACGTATGAGGGGCAAATGAGCGCAGATTGTTTATAGGCTTCCAGTTCCGAATCCTCAATGACCCGCTCGTAGCGGCGGCTGGCGGCGTTTAATTTGCCGTCGATCAATATTGCTTTGCCGTCGGCGTCTTCCGACCAAAGTTCCGGGTGAATGCCCATACACTTGGCAGCAGAAGTGCACTTGTCTTTATTATATACAACGATGTAGCTCATTTTAGCCCTCCAAAGCGCGCACAATTTCGCGCATGAAAGCCGGTAAATCATCAGGAGTTCGGGAAGTGATGATGTTTTTGTCCACCACCACTTCCTGGTCCAAATATTTAGCGCCGGCGTGAATCAAATCGTCTTTAATCGCAAAAAAAGAAGTGCATTTGCGGTTGCGCAGGACGTTTGCAGACGCCAGCACCCAACCGCCATGACAAATTGAAGCGATCAGTTTTCCGGCTTGGTCCATTTTTTGCACCAGGTTTATAACCGCTGGATAGCGCCGGAGAAAGTCCGGAGCCCATCCGCCGGGGATAATTATAGCGTCGTAGGCGGAAGGTTTAACTTTGTCTGCTATAAAGTGGGCTCTAACCGGATAACCATATTTCCCGTTATAGCTCTTTTGCGATCCGGTGCCGATAAAGTGCACTGTTGCGCCTTCTTCCACAAGCCGAAAATAGGGCACCCAAACTTCCATATCTTGGTAATGGTGTTCGATTAAAATCATTATTTTCTTGCCTTTTAGTTTCATAATATCTTCTCCCTATTCTTAGGTCGTCCAACCAGTCCTAAAAATGTATCCAAATTATCGCATATTAAATAGGGATTTTCCTTTTTTTCTATGATTAGGGGCGAGGAGGCATTATCTGAATAATTATGGCCGGGCAAAAGCAGCGTATCTTCCGGCAACTTCATTAATTTTTGGGTGAGAGAGTTGTACATGGCTTCGGGGTCCCCTCCGGGCAAATCTGTGCGGCCGCAACCCCGAATGAACAGGGTATCGCCGGAAACAAGCTTATCCTCTACCAGAAAACATTGCGACCCGGGCGTGTGTCCGGGCGTGTGCAAGAAAGTAATTTCAATGCCGCCTACAGAAAGTTTGTCTCCGGAGTCCACGCCGCGGGTTTCTTTTTTGGGGAATCCAGAGAAGAGCTGATTGGCATGTCGCAATTTTTGGGTGAACTCAATTTCTTTCTTGTGGACATAAATGGGAACGTCCCAGCGGTTTAAAAGCTCTTCAATTCCGTTGCAATGGTCAAAGTGGCAATGGGTCACTAACGCGGCAGTGAGTTTTAGTTCTTCGGTTTGAATTATTTTGGCAATGGTATCAATTTGCCAGGCCGGATCTACCAGCGCCACTTCGCGCGTTTGCGCGTCGCCAATCAGGTAAACAAAATTGCCCATTGGACCCACTTCCATCTGCTTCAAGTAGAGCGGCATGGCAATTTATATTTTATGGCTTACGGACGCTCGATCTCCAGACAGGCAGATGGAGGAGCGATCAAATGAATTAATAAGCTGAGGACGGCGTTTCCGCTTTGGCTTGGCATTCAATGCAATACCTGGCCCAGGGCATGGCTTTAAGCCTGTTGGTGAGGATCTTTTTATGACAAGATTCACAAAGTCCGTAATCGCCCTTTTCAATCTTGCGCAAGGCCGCTTCCACGCTGTCAAGTACCGAGCGGTCGCCGTTGGCCATTTCGTAGAGCATTTCTCTTTCAAAAGTTTGGCTGGCTGCGTCGGCTTCGTCGCCGATTTCTCCCAGGGTAACGGACTCTTCTTTATGTTTGACCGCCTGCAGAATGTCGGCGCGTTTGCTTTCTAGAATTTCCTGAAAATATTGGAAATTCTCATTTGATTTTACGTTTACGCTTTTAGTCTCTTTCGCTGGTTTTTCGATTTTTTTGGGTCCTGATTTTTTATTTTTCATAGCCAACTCCTTTCAAAGGTAATAATATAAGGGGATTACAACGCCACTACTTTAATCGTGCGCAGAGTGTCTGTTTCCTGTCCGCTCACGCGCAGCTCTTTTTCCGTCAAGTTCATAAGATAGTCGCAAATTTCCTTGGTAATGCGTTCGCCTGGAATCAACACTGGAATCCCGGGCGGGTAAGGCGTTAAGGTTTGCGCGGATATGTGGCCCGCAGCTTTGGTAATGGGCGTACGTTTGGTTCGTTTAGACAGGAACACTTCCCTGGGCATCATAACCATTTCCGTGGTTAAAGAGGGTATTTGTAAAATCCAGTTTTTAGCCGTGCCGTGGTATTTAACGTCAATATCTTCGAGCGCGTGCACCAGGCGGGTCATATCGGTTTTATCTGAGCCAATGCCCAGGATCGCGATCAGGTTAAAGAGGTCGGAGGCGTCCACTTGGATGTCGTACTCTTTGGCCAAAATGGAATCGATTTCGCGCCCGGAAAATCCGCTTTTGGTGACGTTGATGGTTACTTTGGTGACGTCCAAGTCATAGCCGCGGGCTTGGATTTCTTTGCGCGTAAAAGAGAAAAAATGGCGGAGGTGGTTGATTTTTTTACGCCCGTCTTCGGCGATACGGATCACGCGGTCAATAATTTTTTCGCCGGACTGAACCGCCTGTCGGCGCGCCAGGTCAATGGAAGCCAAGATCATATAATTGGGGCTCGTGGTCTGGAGCATGGAGACCACTTTTTTGACGCGGTTGATGTCGATCAGTTCAGAGTTGACGTGCAGGACCGAGCCTTGGGACAGGGCAGATAAGATTTTATGGGTGGACTGCACGCACATATCTGCGCCTGCCTCCACCGCTGAAATGGGCAACTCGTCATGAAATTTTAAGTGCGGGCCATGAGCTTCGTCTACCAGCAACACTTTGCCGTGGCGGTGCACGATTTCTGAAATTTTGACCAAATCCGCGGTGATTCCATTGTAGGTTGGGCTGGTGATTAAAACCGCTTTAGCTTCAGGAAATTGGTGGAGCGCGGACTCAATTTGTTCGGGCATGGGATCAAACAAAATATCCAAATTCTGGTCTACGCCGGGCTGAATCCAAATGGGCCAGACCCCAGAGAGTATAATGCCGGCCAAAATGGATTTGTGCGCGTTGCGCGATACAATCACTGAGTCTCCGGGGTTACAGGCGGACAATAGCATAGCCTGGTTTCCTACAGTGGATCCGTTTACTAAAAAGAAAGAATGGCCCACGCCGTAAGCTTCGGCCATTAAGGCCTGGCTTTTGCGGATGGGGCCCACGGGATCGTGCAAGGAATCGACTTCCGGAAACACGGTCACATCAAAGTAATAAGACGATTTACCGGTGTATTGCCGCAGCCGTTTGTCTACGCCTTTACCGTTTTTGTGCCCGGGCGTATGAAAAGAAACTACTTTCCGTTTGGAGCGACTGAGCAGTGTGTCAAAGATGGGCGTTTGCGACTGTTTATTAATAGACATTGTTAACTAAAAAATCGATCCTCCGCCAGCGTATAATCAGCAATTCAATCATTATAGTTTCTCTACGGAATCTGTCAAGACAATTTGCGTGCCTTTTATGGTTATTTATAAATGAGGGGACAAGAGCATGCCACTTACTTTTGCAACAGTCCCTAAGGAGGGTATATGGAGGGCGCAAAGGTATCGCGCCCTCCAGAGTTGAAATAACAGGTACAGCCAATCCTTACTCCAATAATATACGTTAAAATTGTATGAATGTTAATGAATATACAATATAATGAGAGTGCCCTGACTCCAGTCTTTGGGCTCACGTCTATTGCAAAATACGGGTTAAACTTAGGCTTGCGTCTCAATCATCTTTCGTTGCTGCATTTGCTGCAGTAAGGTTTCAGATACAGGTTTTAAGTTAATGAGTTCATTGCCCGTTCCCATGAGGTAAATAAACACTTGGGCAGCGTTCATGGCGCTTAAGTCTACGGCAGAAGGCGTGGAAACGAATAACCGTATATTAGGCAAAGTTCCTCTTCCCAACTTTAATTGAACTGCGTTCTTAACCTGCGCGGGAATGAGCGCGTTTTCCTTGTTAAGGAAATCTCCGGTAAGCATTTCCCCTCCGCGCATCATCTTTATGTTTACCCCGGCGCGCAAGAGCGCGCTGCGCAGGTCCGCCAAACGGATTACGTTGTCTTCCCCAAGGTTGCGGTTAACAAAGTAGAGAGCGTTTCCTGCAGCAATCGCTTTTTTCACAGTTTCTAGAGTTTTAACGTCCAAGTCAGTGATGTCCACGATCACCAGATCCTTCTCCATCACTTCGGTTTTATAATCTGTGCGACCTGCGTTATCCAAAATTTGGATTGCGCTTTGACCTGCCGCATAAGTTTTCTTGGCAGCCGCTACGAACCGGTCTTCCAACATTGTCGGTTGCCAACGGTTGTTTGCCGCTCTGCTAAGTGCGTCAAAAACAGCGGTGAAAGCGGTGTCATCTTTTTCAGCGTGGTTCTCTCCGGCGCTAAAGAATATTTGACCGGCAGCGCGTTTAAACTCCGCTTCGGTCTGTACGCGACCGGAGTTAACGGCTTCTAGAACAACGGCCAACTCTTCGACTTCACGCGCTGTTTGGTAACTCAAAGTGCGCCTCTCCATCTCTGTTAATTCAGCTTCGTTGTCAATTATGCGCCCCGTGAGAAAGAGCGTGATGCGCTGCAAAGCTTGCTGAACATTCCGGCTCTGTTGATAGGACGAGCTGTTCCTTAACCCTTTTACAAACACCGGCAGCTCTTGACCCGCAAATCGCGACGTTAAAGGATTTAGGACTGGTTCAGATCCTTCATCTCCTTTTTTTGTTAAGGCTTTCTTTTCCGCAACATAGTCGTTGCCTGTATGGATAGTGAGGCGGGCTAAAATCAACGATATGATGATGCTGGGTATAAATGCCGCGCCTAAAGATTCCCAATGCATATAACCGGCAAAGAAAGGAATAGCGATCATGGCCCAAAGCAGGAGGCAGAACCCCTTTAAATAATTCCAGTCCAACTGATCTTTATCCGTTTGATCCAAATAGGTGTGGGCATAGTAATGCAAGAAGCTGGAAACAGTAACAGCAAAGAAAGAGAGCATAAACCACTGGTCAGACCCGGTGATGCCGATCACCATGCCAATAAGCAAAGCCGCAAAGCTCATGAACCCGGTGGCGCGCAGCCAAACCGGCGTTTCCGGCGCTTTTAAACCCATTTTATTGGCCACTGACTTTGGCGCGAACAATCCCAAGCTAGCGAAAAGCTCCAAGAGAACGGATCTTCCGATCAAAGAGGGATTGGCTTGCTTTTCCGGATCAATAGCACGATAGAGAAGACCCTGTTTTTTAAACAACCTTGCGAGGCCTTGCGTTTTATGTGATTTTCGTGAAATGCTCCCTGCATCATAATTAAAGTTTCCAACAACGTTACTGAGCTGTCGATAGATTTTCCCTTGGAGGCCACTTTCAGTTGTTGAAAAACTATTGCCCATAGATTGACGAAAAATATAGCCGAGAGACTGCTCAAGTGGTCCTTCATTAGCAGAATCCTCCGCTAGTGCTTCTAAGATATTTTTTTCAATTTCTTTACTTTCCTTAGCAGCTTTAAAAATTTTGCGCGTCACATCCCTATCCACCTTCTGGACTTCTTTAACGGCGGCAATAAATAGAGCCCGGTTGGCTGCATCTGTCAATAGAGATGCTAAGCTTGCAGAAGAACATAACGCCAATAAAGTCAAACCAGCTGATTTACTATCGCGGTCTCCGGATAGAAGAGCGTTCAATATTCCTTGTATTTCACGCTTATGGCTCTTTTCAAAATTGAGGATTTCCTCTTGTTTCTCATCGTTGGGGAGCCAATTCAACAATAGTTCTTTAAGCTGATCAAGCGGCCCCCCCCTAGCAGCCTCAGCAAGAACTGGAGTGACATCCAAATTAAAATTTCTGAGGGCGGGCTGAACCCATTCATTATTTTGGTTATAAAAAGCATCAACAAATGCCGAATCTTTTTGCATGAGCGCCAAAATGTTTTTAAATACGTAGTTTTTATAGATGGCTGCAAAATGTCCATCTGATGCATTATTCCAGTCACGGGAGAGCATAGTCAAAAAGTTGTCGCTATTCCTATTGATAAAATTAACGAGCTCGTTCTTAAACTGATTATTGTCTTTTGCGCAGGAGAGTATCAATAACCATGCAAGTCTGCGCATTTCTATAGAGCGACCAGCCTCAAGAAATGTCTGGTTTATTAGATTTTCAAACTGAACATTATGAGCGACCCTATAGCTATTAACCTGGGCGGCGCTGTCCTTTAGGGCTATGTTCTGCACAACGCTAAGCCCTAACTGGTCAACGGCTTCTTCCAAGTTATCCGCACTAAAGCTGTTGTTAACTAAGTTTTCAAACATGGCAGGAAGTTTGTTATATTCTATTACCTGCACAATTTTTTGCGCACTTAAAAATTTAGATGTGACTATATTTCGCCTCGTTTCTGTTTCGCCTTGAATTTTTATGCCTAAGAGCAAGCATTTTTTAATAATTTCTAAAAACTGCTCCGAGTCTTGGTCTTCTCCCCAATGGTTGTACGCCAACTCCAAGATTTGCCCTTGATTTAAGAAGTCGGCTATCCCTACTTTTAAATCAGTATTCCGGAGCAACAGCGCAAACAAAGTTAAACCAATGCGGCTGGGTTCACGGGCGCTGAATTTGGGGTGGATGAGGAATGTTGCGAGCTCCTGGATTGTTATCGCCTCATTTGGATCTCTAAACAAGTTTTGTTGACTAGATAAACGAACGCCCACTTTGCTCTGCGCCTTTTGAATTTCTTGTAATCTAATAGTAATGATCTGTTTAAGGTTCTCGTCTTGATTGACTCGTTCAATGACGCCTGCAATTGTTTCCGCTAAGCTTTCAACAGAAATGGAACCCTCATCAACTTGGATTAAACTAGCGCCGATCAATTGGCAATTTTGGGTTACTTTTTCGCCATTGATAATTTTTATTAACGCTTGGCTAATAGGCGACCATGCCCCGTATGTTTCTGTCCGCTCAATGAGGCGGTAAAAATCCCCCTGATCCTTGGGATTAACGTCGCTCAATTTATTGCCGATAGAATTTCGCATTAACGTTTTAAAATCGGGGTTTTGTTCCGCAGCGTTTATGAGGGAACTATTAACCTCCGCATTTTTTTTTGGCAATTTTTATAAGTTTGAGCACAACTTGGGCAGGGACGATCCTTTGCCTGGAAAGCTTTTCAATAAATAAATTTCTATTAGCGCTTACCGCTAATAGCGATGACAATGCGTCCTCTTTTTCACCAATAGCCAAAAGAGTAAAAGCAGCTCCTTGCAGGGAGTCATCGCTAAGCATGCTAATGCATATGCGCTGCATTTTAGTTTTATTGTTATCGCTAAACCTAATGACGGCATCCTTCTGTTTATCGGTAATTCGACCATCATTAAGCCATTCGACTAACTGGTTAGGCTTTCCATCAAACGCATTATTTAGAGCTTCCTCAACATTGATATCAAAGCCCTCTTCATGCAAGTCTTCCTCTCTTTCTTTTCTTAAACCGAAAATGCTCATCACTGCTGATGCTGATTCGCGCATTGTTCCCATCGCAGAATCCCGAATATTTTTTAACTTTTGTTTAAGGCCGGAGCTGGGGTTTAAAGCCATTACCGGTTCAGTTCTGAAATTATCTGTTCGCATACGGTTCAATTCAATATAAAATGAGCTCTGCTTAAATTCTAGTTCAATATTCTCAAACTCAAAACCCATCCCATTAAGAAACTTGGACGCGAATGCACTTTCCGGATCTTGGGCTTCAGAAAAAAGCATGTTGTTAACGGTCATATTAGCAGCGGCAATTTTTATGAGTTTACGGGCAACCTCATAAAAAATAACCGGCTGGCTATTAAGGATAAGCATAAATTTACTAAGATTTTCACTATCGGAGAGAAAGTCGCTCATCATATTATACGGCGCGATTGCGAACAAAATAAGCAGCGCATTTTTCCCATTCGGGTCGTTGATTAACCCACTCAGAATTGATTTTATTTTATCAGCGTTATCCGCGTTCTCCATATAAGAGCGAATGAGCGCTTCCAATTCAATGCTTGGCTTTTTGCTTAATAATTCTATTAAAGGGTTAAATCCCAAACGTTCAGCGCATCCGATTATGTAATTGAACGTATGTTGTATATTCACGTTTTCTTCTTGTTTTTCTTCCTCCTTTTCTTCCTGTTTATTTGATAGTTTTTTAAGCTCGCCGATAAAGCCAATATTGCCTGCCATCAAGTCCGTAAAGCGTTGCAAAACAATGCCCGCATCCAGAGGGCTGCTATGATCTTCCCAATCTTTAGCCAATTCATTTAAAAGTAACCCTTGGTTTTGCAAAATGTCTGTTTCAAACTCTCTTTTCAACTCTGTTTTTCTTGTATAGTAATAGGAAATCAACAACCACCCTGTTCGTTTGAATTCAAGGGTTTTTCCATTTAAGAACTTACTGATAAATTGTTCTAAATTTGTTATGTTCATGTTTCTCATGAACGTTTCAATTGCCATGGAGTAGTCCGTCCTGTTGCTTGCTGCGCTATTAAAGCCAAACAGTTTTTTCAGCGTTTTCAATTGCTCAGCAGTCGCATTGTCGTTCACCATTTCTCTGAGGATTCGATAAACATCCGCGGGAGATTTAACATCATTTTCATCCCCCTGTTTTTGCGCAGGAACGTCATGGGCATAGTGCGGCCTTGACACTGAAAGCTTTTGCATTAAACGCACATGTCTATCATTGTCTACAGCGCTTTCCCCGTTAAAGTTTGTTAAATCCCGAATAGCCCGATAAGCTCTGAGAGCAGCTCCCCGGCCAAAAACCACTTCTTTGCGGGGCGTTAATCCACTGGATTGGATCCCCCAATCTTTTTCAAATTGATTTAAAAACATTTCCATGTTTTCAACCGCATATTCTAAAAATTGGCCGCTCATTTTATTGCTTTTAGCATAAAATATAATCATTAACCATTTTATGCGGTTCATTTTAACCAAGTAGGTCTCTGGGTCTGTATTATTCTGAGGAGGCGAATAAGTTGCTCTCAACAGTTCCAGGTTAAGAGCATTATACTGTTTAGCTGAGAGCTCTTGGCCACCTTTAAGTTGGTCGAAGAGTTCAAAAATATACGGCGTCAGAGGAAGAGAATTCACGTCATCAAATAATTCATACAAATTATTTTTTAAAATTAGGTTATTGAATGCTTTCAGAATATCATTTTCATTGAGGTTGGTATTGTCCAGTCTGTTTCTAGTTAATTTGAGTTCCAACAATACAAGGTTATTTATTCGGGAATTTCCCGCAAGAATTCTCTTTACTGATTGAGCATCAAACTCTCCTTCGCCAAACTGGAAAGATTTTAATATATACTTGTCCATTAATGCGTCTAAGCCTAAGGCGCCATTGCTTTTTTTAAAGGCTTCCAATAATTTACTGTCACCGTTGCTAATCCCATCGCTCAGAAGCTCCATAATAAGCTGCAAATCTTGATCATCCGCTTTGCCTTTGTCCTCATTTATTGGCTTTAACAATGATTCGTCATAAGAAAAGTTTGTAGTTACATCTTGACGTTTTAGCAAGTGCGTCGGCCTTTGTTTTTTGCCGGGATCATTGCTTTCTTTATGTTCAAGCGCACCCTCTTTTTCTTCTTTCTTTGAGTTGCGCGGTGGAGATACTGCTCTTTTGCTTGATGAGTGTTGTGGTCTTGATCTGGCCGTTGATTGGGGTTGAACCCTAAGGAACGCACTAGCAAATTTAACGTGTCCTGCCATCAGTACTTGGATACGGTTAAAAATAGTCTTGGCATACTCCTCTGCAAAACGATTCGCACTAAAGTCTGACCAATCGCGGGAAAAGTTTGCTAGTAAACTAGTTTGATTTCCCAATACATAATTAACAAAGTCAGCTCTTAGTGCTTCATCCTCATTACCGATATAGTTAATGATCAATAACCAACCTAATCGGCGTAAATCTATATTTCTATTTTCATCAAGCAACCTATTAATAAAAGAATTAAAATCAATATTGTTTTGATGTAGGATGTTGAAAATCACAGGTGTGTATTGGTTCGAAAAGTCATTGGTTAATAACTGGCTTAAATCTTCTAGTTGTTCAGGTGTGATTGTTCCCGAATTGATGAATTCTCTTAATACATTGGGAACATCAGCGTCAGCAATTAATAGCGGGTTAACCAAGCCAGGCCCCTCATTGTAAATCCTATGTGCTTCTAAGGAGTTTTCACTGCTCAATATCTCTTCCACATAAGGCACCAGAGCGGAAACGTCCCGTCTCCTGCCGATTTCGCCCGGGTGTAGTTGGGGAATATGTAGGAGCGAAAAAGTCGCAGCCATAACCGCTCTCGGCAGATTTTCTTCCTGCAATAATAAGCACAAAGATTCATATCCTGCGGTTAAATCTTGGGTTTCCGCTACCACCAGGTCGTGGGCTTGTTGCACAAACCCTTGCAGGGCTGCTCGGATATAGTCTAAAGCTTTTTCAAACGCGGTTCCATTTTCCGCATAGATGCGAACGCCTTGTCCCATAAAATCGGGTAAAGTTTCCAGCAGAGTTAAATTCTCATCGCTTAGCTCTGTAAATCCTTTGCCTTTTGCCGTGTGCAGCTGCAAAGGGATGGTGTGGCCGTCTTGCTCAATCACTACGCGGACGCCGGCGCTGCCATCTCTCAAGGCAGAAACCGTTATTTTTAAATTTTGCACTTGGGCTCTTGCGATCCACTGTTCCAGCTCCGTCTGTAGAGTTTTCGGGTCATTGCTCCGGGAAAGGCCTAAAGCAACGAGCGCCGCGGTGAGTCCTCGCGTCACTCCGGTGCGCGGGTCCATGAGGCTGCTTAGGGCCAAGGTGGGTCGCGTGGCTAAACGTATTTTCTCACCCGTAAAAATCTGCTCTATCGGCCGCTTGCTGCGCAGGAACTGCTCCAAATAGGCGGTTCCGCCCCCTTGCGCTGCTTCGAGTTTTGGGCGGATCACGGCGTGGGCAACCCTTTGCGCTTTCATCAACTCCACCATACCCGTGGTATGAAAACCGCCGGTTAAGAGCACGGCCACTTCTTTAGAGTCCTTTGTTCCGCGTTTGTGCCATTTCGCTAAAAGGTTTTTGAGTAAAACGTCGTTCCTGCGCACTGCGGCGCGGTTGAACTGTTCAAATTGGGAAAGCGCTTCGGCAGCTTGCGGAAAATCATGGGAGAGGTTTTTTACAATCGAATCGCGCGCCGCTAAATATTGATCCCAAGATTCCGGCGTGAGCTTAAATTCAATGAGTTTTCCCACTAAAATGAGTTGTTCGGACTTTTGCAGCAGGTTAGCTTCCGCTTCGCTCTTGGCCAAACGTTTTACTTTAGCCTGCTCTAGAGCTGCCATTTCTTTAAATAGCTCTTTGGCGTTTAAAGCTTCGCTTATCTGCACATACTGGACATAAAGCTGCATTTGCGGCCATTGCGAAACCTTAATGGCCTTTTGACCGCAGAGTTCGGACAATGATTTATAAAATTTGCCGTGGCTCCATTCCCCGGTGCGGTAGGCAACGGCCATGGACTGGAATCGCTTCAAAGCCTCTGCGCCTAGGTTCTTGACTAAAAACTCCAGCATGCTTTTGCGCTCTTTTTCCAGTTTCGCTTTGTCAAAACCCTCTTCCAGCTTAGCTGCGTTTAAATAGCGTTCCAGCTGCGGATAGCTTTGAGTTTCGTCCTTCATTAAGGCTTGGATATATTTGCCTAAGGGGAGCTGGTCGTTGTGATAAGCGATGCGGTTTTGGTCTAAACTTTTGAGCGCCGGGTTTAAAACGCTCTCTTTTTCCTTATTTAACTCCTTTTGCCATAGCGCAAAGCGGTTTTTCATCTCTTTTTGGCTCTTAGCCGCCTGCTTAAAAGCGTTGACGTGCGCCACGTAGTCGCCCTCATTTTCTATACCCCACAGCTCCGGAGCCTTTGCGGAGGTAACTCCGGCATATTCCGAACCCGTAATATAGTTCCCGTTCAACAAGGTTCCGGCAACGGCATTTTTTAAATCGTTGCCCGGTATTGCGCGCAGCAAGTTTAAGGAAAAAGCCCCTTCTGCTCCTTCTACTCCTACCAGCAGGTTGGGAGACTCTTCCGTCAGCTTGCCAAGTCCGCGGGCAATGTTCTTTTGCGCGGAGATGTTTTCGTGCGCGTCTTGGACGTGGGCTACGATCAAATCTCCGGGTTTCCAGCTTTCCGGCAAATAGAGGCTGTCCAAATCCATGGATCCGGAAATTGCTTGCTCCAACCAGCGCAGGCTTTGGTAGCGCGCGTCCATGCGCAGTCCGCTCTTGATCAAAGCTTGGATAAAGCTCTGGTTTTGGCTGGGGCTGGGAGAGTGGGTGATGGGGTTAAGGTTGAGCGTGGGCCCGGCATAAGCTAAAAGCGTTTCTTCCTCTTTATGTTTGTTGATTTCCTCAATAGCGCTGCGGCGTTCATCCCAAAGGGAGGCTTGGGCGAACGGCGCTAATAGCGTTGTGCTTAAAAAACTTACCAGCACTCCCAACGAGATAATTTTGTTGATCAATTTATTTATTTTCATTTTATTCCCCTAATGGATTTAATCTTAAAATTTGTAAAACGAAACCGGAGAGGGGTGTTTGCGAAGATG
>JAHFBY010000251.1 GCA_023249835.1 Elusimicrobiota bacterium
GGAAAAAATCTCGATATTTTGATTCTGCGGCATTTCACGAATTAAATCGCCAAACTTTTTAGCGGGAACAGTAACTTTCCCCTCTTCCAAAATCTCCGATTTTAATCCGCACTTAACGCCCACCTCCAAATCTGTTGCCTCAATCCTTACCTTAGGCATAGACTGGCCGTCGAATTTCCCCACATGAATTAAAAAATTAGAGAGCACCGGTAAAGTGCTTTTGCTCGATACTGAAGATTGGACTGTTTGGATCGCATCCCAAAGATCGGCCTTATGCAAAGTTAGCTTCATTCATTTTCTCCCTTTTATGCGAATACTAGTTGTTTGCGCACTATTAGTAATAAATATTCTAAATTAGTCATATTAGTCATAGGGGTTGTGAATATGGGGATAAACACCCGATTAAAAACATTCATACTGATAATTGAAAGTAATTCAATTTTATCAATTATCGAATAAGTTGTGCGCATTTGCGAAAAGTTATGCCACTTATCCCGCATGTATGACAGTAGGCCACATTTTATTAGTCTTGTGGAAAGTTTTCCCGAACTAATCCCCATTGTTTGCAGTGCGAATTTCCTGTGTAATTTTATTTACTAAGGAAGCGATGAAGGGACTTTCCGCAAGTTTTAATTTAACTTTGTCACAGGCATGCAGCACCGTTGTGTGATCTTTTCCACCAAAAGATTCACCGATTTCTGTGGTTGAAAGATCCGTCATCGTGCGCGAAAGGTACATGGCAATCTGCCTTGGCCAGGCAATCGCGTCTGTTCTTCGTCTGGACTTTAAATCCCTACAATCCATATTAAAATTTCGCGCCACTACGTCTTGGATAGTGTCCACGGAAATTGGCTCTTCATAAGCTTGCCGGTCGAAAATGTCCTTTAACGTTGCCCGGGCCGTGTCTACAGTTAAGGGAGTGCCCGTCAAAGATGTGAACGCCACAATTCGAATTAACGCTCCTTCCAATTCACGGATATTAGAACGCACTTGGCTGGCAATGAATAAGATTACATCTTCAGGGACGTGGATAGCGTCTAAAGATGCTTTCTTGCGCAATATGGCGATACGGGTTTCCAAATCCGGCGGTTGAATATCAGCGACCACGCCCCACTCAAACCGAGACGTCATGCGCTCTTGCAGCGCGCCCATTTCTTTGGGCGGACGATCCGAAGAAATAACAATTTGTTTGCGCAGATCAAATAGAGTATTAAAGGTGTTAAAAAACTCCTCTTCTGATCGCCCTTTACCCATCAGGAACTGTATGTCATCAATTAAAATACAATCCAAGTTTCGATATTTGTTGCGAAAGTCCGATGGCCGGTCATAACGCAGAGAATCAATGAACTCATTAATAAATTTTTCAGAAGTGGTATAGAGAATACGGGCTTGCGGCGTATGGTTTAAAATAGCATGGCCAATGGCATGCATCAAATGGGTTTTTCCTAAACCGACACCGCCGTAAAAGAATAGCGGGTTAAACCGTACGCCAGGCTCTTTAGCCACGCCTTCGGCCGCGGCTTTGGCAAATCGGTTGGCCTGCCCTTCAACAAAAGTCTCGAACGTATATTTGGGGTTAAAATGATTTTCCGCAGGGGCATTAGGTTGCGCAGTTTTTACTTCCAAAACGCGCGGTTCACTGCGACGCGGTTCGATTTGTTGGGAAACAACCACTTCTAGCGTTCCTTGCGACTGGGTCAGATTCCGGAGGGCAACTTCAATCTTTTCTTCGGAGTACTCTTTGATCCACTCGCCAAAAAATCGGTTAGGGACCTCAATTTTTAATAGATTTGATTCATAGCTGATGGCGCGCACAGGTTTAAGCCAAAGCTCAAAAGTGTCGGAGTCCATTTGGCCCTTAAGATTTTTGCAAATATTGGCCCAAAGTAATTGCGCCGGATTTTGCGAATCGGCGTTAGTTAATACGCTCGCAGCATCAGAAATTTCCACCATTGACTCCATATTTTCATTCATAAATCACCTCGAATAATTTATCCACAAGTTATTAAGAATTGTGGATAATTGTTGTGAAATCTGTTTATAACGTTATATTTTGCTATTTATTACCATTTAGTGTTATTTTGGATCAGTTCCGGAAGGGCGCTCTCCGTCGGTAAATGGCCATTTTAAGCACTAATGTTGAAATTTTACAAATTAGTATTTAGCTTGTCAAGCTAAAAATTGGGGATCACCCTCTTGACAGGGGGTCGGCTTAAATGATAAAAAATATAAAATTCAGTTAACTTCGAGGTGTTGTAATGCCTAAACGTACGTTTCAGCCGCATAATCGGCGAAGAAAAAAAGTGCATGGATTTAGAGCCAGAATGAAAACTTCTGGAGGACGCAGGGTTTTGAGCGCTCGTCGTAAAAAGGGACGAAAACGGTTAACCCCGTAAGGGATATCCTGTCTAAAGTTCAATCCAAACATAAAAAAACATTTCGTCCACAAGAAAGGGTCAAACTACAAAAAGAGCTGGATTCTTTAAAGTGGAACGGGCGCCGATTTAGTGGCAGCGGGTTGGCGATGATATGTTTGTTAAAAACTGAGAAATTTTCACAGTTCTCCCGCAGGATAGCGATTCGAGTGCCCAAAAAGTTTGGCAATGCCGTAGAAAGAAACCGCGCTAAACGCCTCCTGCGCGAAACATTTCGTTTGGAAAAAGAGAGTTTAGTGCTGGGAGTTGACCTGATCATTAGCGTTCAGGGTATCTATTGTCAAGCAAACCTGCAATTGGATAAAGTTCGAGACGAATTTATTTCTCTATGTAAAAAAGCGCAAATTTGGCGATTAGGCTAATGATCAAGATTGTTTTTACAGTGTACCGGCTCTTCTCATCGATTTTTTATTTTTTGTTTCCGCTTCGGTTTGATTGTCAATTTTACCCCAGTTGCGCGCAATATTCTCAACTGGCCATTGACCAATATGGGTGGAAAAAGGGCGCGATTTTAACGTGTAAACGGTTAATTAAATGCCATCCGTGGCATCCCGGCGGCATTGATTGGGTGATATAAAATGAAAAACGAATCCTATTTAAATATTATTTTAGCGGTTGCGCTATCGGTTCTGTTTTTAGGAGCTTGGTACTATTTGGGACCAAAATTTTTATCGGAGCCGGAAAAAAAATTTTCCAACCAAACCCATTCCGTGGCGAGGCTAACAGAGGCAGATAATAAAATTTCGCAAACGGATCAGACCGCCGCAGATAAACAAAGCCTATCCGCCACAACCGTTAAATCTAATACGGCAGCACAAAAAAGCATTCGCGTCATCGAGTTGCCTAATATGCGCGTAGTGCTCAATTCCCAAGGCGCCTCAGTTATGCATTGGTGGATTAAGGAAAAGCATGGCAACCTTCAGTCGGGTCAGGAGGCCAATAACTGGCCCGATTTAGTTAACCATCCCTACACCTCTACGGAAGATTTGCTGGAAGAGTCGTTTTATGGTTTGAGCACTTTTTCAGAAAGTACCTTTGCGCAAGTTCCTTGTGACCAGATGAAGGCGGAGGTTATTGAATCTTGCTGGGAAGCTGTTTTGCCTTCCGGCGCAAATGTGCGCAAACAATTCAGTTTTGAACACGCAGCAAGTTCGGAAACACACTTCCTAAACTTAACGCTGTCCATTGCTAATCCCACAGCAAAAGAGATTAGCGTTCCAGAATTTGGGCTGGGATGGAGCAATGGCGTGGGAACTGTTCCTGCGGAAAGAAAAGAGAATAAGGGATTAATTCGGTTATTGGCTTACCCTTCGCCTAAAAAAGAGGTTGAAAAATTAGACTCTGGGGAACGTGCCATGGATTATTCATGGGTGGGCGTGGACAATCGGTATTATCTGCTTGCCCTGCTCCCGCAAAAAGGGGATTTCAGTAAGTTGGTAACGGAAAAATCAAAGCAGACCGGCAGTTCCCTCTACCTTTTTAAAAATGCGTTTACGTTGATTCCAGGAGAACGCAAAGAAGCTAAGATAAAAATATACGGGGGAATCAAAGGGTACACCCGGCTTAAAAAAATAGGGCTAGGGATTGAACA
>JAHFBY010000252.1 GCA_023249835.1 Elusimicrobiota bacterium
CAAAACATGAGGCAATCTCTGTCCTCTACAAAAGAGAGAGTTTTATATTTCACAGCGGACGCTCCGGCGCAAGTTACCGTAACTTCACCGGTTCAAAACGTATCAAAAATTGATATGCGGCTGGACTGGTTTAACATCACGGAACATAAGCCAGTGTTCGCCGGGATGGACTTTGCGACAGCGTTTATATTTGCCAACAAGCGTTGGGGCCATGCGACGAGCGTGGCGGCGAAGCAGTTGGCCGCTGTGATTAACGAGAGTCGGACTCAATATATAGAAGTCCCTGGAGTCAACAGTTCAGGACTAACGTCCGAACAATTAAATCAGGTCAAGGAGAACATCCCGTTAAAGCCAAACCAAAGCCTGGTGATCCTGCACAGCGCAGGGACAGAAGCCGGAGCCAAAGCGATGCCGATGATAAAGCAAGAGGGCAGGGAAATCTATTTTGTGGCGCTCTCGCCGAGGATGGAACCCGCGCGGTTTGCGCAATATATGAAGCAGGGAAATATCCAGCCTTCGCAAGTGTTGATGATTAACGCTAAGTACGATTACCCGCACAAATCCGATTTTTCCAGTTCCATCACTTCCCCCATTAAAAGCCACTGGCAAGATTATGCCCAACACCCTGAGGTTGGGTCTTATGTGTATTTGGAGAAAAATCAAACAAATAAAAATGATATTGACCATAGCAGCATGTATAGAGGGCTTTACAATAAAAATATATTTAGAGCAACCATAAATGGTAAGGAGAAAATAAGAGAAATAGATATCACGACAATAGTCAATAATTTTATTGAAGGAAAATATAAAAGATGAAGAAAAAGTGGTGGTTCTTAATAATTGGATTAATATTCTTTGCAGGGGTATTTGTTTTTTCTAGTGTTTCGGTTCAAAATTTTATATGGAGTTTTAGAAGTTTTATAAATCCTAACATTAGGGAACAATTAGAAGATAGTTGGAAAAATAAATCGTCTAATTTTTTATTAAGAAAAATGAAGAGTAATAATTACGCATATTCCGGAACTGCAATTTCAATTTTAGTTGAACGTGGAGAGAAAAGGGCAGTGCCTATTTTTCTGAAGCAAATTAAGTCTAAGGATGACCAAACACGTTTGTCAGCTTTTATAGCATTGAGTGAATTAAAAGACCCTCGGGCGATAGAGCCGTTGATGGCAGTTGTAAAACAGGGGGAAGGACATGAAGATTATTTAGACGCTCTGGAGGCTTTAAGCGCACTTCATTATGATCTCATATATCCGCAAGTTTTAGAATTGGTTAAAAGCAATTCCGAAAACGCTTATGTAGTTGACATGTTATTTAATTTTTCTGATAAGCCGGATATCTTACCCGCGCTAAAGAATATAGCGGAAACCGACCCTGAGCGGTATGTTCGTGAGAAAGCAAAGAAAGCGATTGAGAAGTTAGATTTGAAGTCTATTGATAAAGCGAAGTGACGTAATCCTGCCCAAAAAACGGCACAGCGATTTGAACAAATCACTGAGTCCATTCAAATCCAGTAAATCCCGCATAAAAAGATATATCTCTCTTCTGGTTGTTTTTTGCCATACAATCAACGTGGCGGGTGCCGGCGCCATAATCGCGCAATCCGCTTATAACGCCGGCAGTCAACATCATTTATCCCCCTCACCCTACCCTCTCCCGCCAAAAATGGGGGAGAGGGATAAAAAAACAAAAACTAGCGGCAAAAAACAAATAGGGGAAGACTCTGTATTAAGTTATAACAGCCAGGGACTGTTGTCTGAGAGCCGGGTTGCCAAGATTGACGAGCAGGGAGTGGAGTCCGCGGAGAACACGCAGTATTATTATTCCGGGGGCAAAGTGAGCCGCACGGTTAAAGAGAGCATGACCAATTTCACTTCCGCTTTTGGCTATTCCGCAGCGGTTAATCCGGGAGCGCCTGGGGATTTCCGCGTCTATGCGGGTGGGGGTCAAGTTACGCGCACTTCGAGCTGGTTTAATTATTCTGGCCGTCAGCTCAGCAGTTCCTATGTGTTGACCGCTAAACCCGAAGGGTTTACCGCGGCGGAAAAAAATATTTTTCGTTACGACGGCCAAGACCGCGTGAGTTATTCGGAGAACATTTCTTTGGAAGGGGTTCCGGCAGGGACTGACTTGAGCGCATTTGATTTTGATTCCACGGCTTTTGCGCGCACAACCACGGTGCGGGACGGCTACCGTTACTACGAGTCAGGTCCGCACACGGGACTGGCAGAGTCTTACCGGGAAACAACGCAAAGTTCTGCTACGAATGATAAATTGACCATCCGCACCGTAAGCGACATTGTTTACGATGGTCTGGACCGGATTGAATCGAGCCTTAGCGTGGAACAGGACTTTGTTCTGGAATCGGGAACGTTGCGCGCGGTTTCAGCTTCACGGACGGTTCAAATGCGAGCCGGAAGTTTTGGCAAAGAAGGATACGATATTTTTGGGCGCATGCAAAACTTGAACCGCGTCACCCAAGAAGGGGAGATGGTCTATACCGAAGAGATCGAAAACCATTTTTCTGCGGTGGACGGGCGAGTGGTTTCCTCCTATATTTTACATTCTGACCGCGACGCTGCGGGCGGAGAACTTTGGAGACGGGACTACAGCGAAGAGATGGTTTATTTAGAGTTTGATCTGCCGTATGGGCGGGTAAAAAGTTATAAACAGACCTTGGTGGAAGAAGGCAAGAAAACCGTTGAAGTGGTGGACAGCGTTTATGACGCTAAAGGGCATAAAACACAAATCCAGTCTAACCGCACTGAGGCCGGGTCGCGCCCTATTCGAACCTTAACGGAAGTGGCTGGTTTTGATTCATTAGGCCGTTCGGCAAGCTATAAGCGCACAATTGTGGATCAGGGCAAAGAGACTACGGAAGTAACCGACTCAATCGTTTATGACGATCAGAGCCGGGTAAAAGAAAGCCGCACGCAAAGTACGGAGAAAGATATTTTGGGTAACGGCGCTCTTTTAAACCATACCGCGGCGCAAGTAATGAGCCAGCGTTACGACGTTTATGGACGCCTTACTGATTTTACCAAGGTCACGACGCAGGAGGAGAGCAGTATTCAAACTACAGAGCAAGGATCATCCCTCCGCTATGACGCGCAAAATCGGCTGATCCATCAGGAGTCAAGTTTTGCAGAGCAAGACGATTCTGGATTGCTTTATAAGAAAAGTTATCAGGTGACCACGGATTTCACGGCTTATAACTCCCAAGGACAAGCCTTGTCGTGGACTAAGGTCACGAAAGAAAATAACCGGGTTTCGGAAGAGCGCAGTACGGCGGGTTACGACGCGTCGGGCCGGATGGTGCAAAGCGTTTCCAATATGCGCGAGCGGGGTTACAACGTTGAGGGTACCTTGGGAATAGATCATTCTTACAGCGTAGAAAGCCTGCTTGCGTACGACGATTTAGGAAGGATAACGCAGAGCGCGCGAACCACGCGCGACGGGGATAAAGTAAGCGTGGAAGAGTCCACGCAGCTCAACTATGATTTGAGCGGACGATTAATGGATTCTACTTATCGGACCCAAGAGCTAGACCACAGCGTTGTAACGCGCACGCAAAGCTCTTGGAACAATTTGGGCCAAGTGAGCGGAGTGGTCCGCACTACCTGGGAAAACAACGATCTGTACAAGAGCGAGGAAGAAGTTTCCGGTTTAACTTATGACCAACAGGGGCGCGAGCTTTCCCGCGCCACTAAAATTACGGAGAGCGCGGTTTCATTGGGTCTATATAAAAGTTCTTTGGTTGGGATGAAAAACATTACCTACAACGCGCTGGGCCAAACCGCGTCGTATGACCGCACGACCCAATATTTGGACGAAAAAGGAGCTGCGTATAAGCAGATGTCGGAGACTGTATCGGGCCTCAGTTACGACCTGTTAAGCCGGAACTTAGCTTCGCAAACGCTTAGCCGGGAATACCGCAAAGAAGCAGATAATAGTTTTACGCTGAGCGGAGTGGAACGGAAGACGCAAAGCAACGTGTTAAGTTATAATGCCC
>JAHFBY010000253.1 GCA_023249835.1 Elusimicrobiota bacterium
TGCCCAGCAGCGGGATAAGCATTAAGAAAATCGCTCCTAAAGGTTAGGATGTCGGTGATCAGCCCTGGAGCGTCAGATGAGGCATAAACTAGGTGTAGATGGGGCGATGCTATCAACTGCGACAAAAAGGGTTCATGCGTAACAGCAATATCCACTTTCCCTAACTTTAAAAATTCCATTGTTTCTTCCGGATTTCCGAAAACAGGAACGATATCGTCAAGCGTTAAACCGTTTTGCAATAGCGCCCAAGAAACAAAAAACTCTTCCAAGGTTCCCGGCTCGTAGCCCACCCGTTTGCCTTTAAAATCATTTACTGTTTTAATTCTTTTATTCGCCACAATGGCGTCGGCTCCGTTGGAATAATCAATGGCTAAAACTATTTTATGATCCAAACCTTTACTCCGTTCGTCCAACGCGTCCAAAGTCAAATTTGCCCGGCCCTGCAACTTCCCGCTCATATAATCTTTTGACAGCTCTCCTAATCCGGCATAAAGCTTAACCTCCACGTCCAAACCCAACTCCTTGAAATACCCCGCGTCTGCAGCAACGAACAAAGGTAAATATCCCGGCCATGTTTCTGCCCCAATGACAATCTTATTGGCATTGGCTTTAATGTCTTGAACCCCAGCTAAGCCGCTATAAAAGCGCTTGCCCAATATTAAAACCAAAATTAAAAAACCTAACGCCGCAACCCTTTTTCCATTAATTTTAAACATAAAAACCTCTTACTTACCCTCTTGCAAGCAGTCCATCCACCTTTTTTCTAAGAGCGGCCAGCTCAAAGGGCTTGCCCAAAAATTCATCCGCCCCAGAGTGAAGCGCCCGATCTTTAATTTGATCCTCATCAGCATTTCCGGAAATGGCTAAAATTTTTATGTGCTTCATTCTTTTTTCAGACCGGATCATCTCGCAAATTTTAAATCCGTTTATTCCCGGCAAAAACAAATCAAGGATCACCAAGTCCGGCAATTCTTCACTCAAGAGTTTACCGGCCTCAAACCCATCCTTCGCCATTAATACTTTCAATCCGCTCTCCGTTAAGGCCCTGTTTATTATTTTTAAAACCGCGGGTTCGTCATCGATTGCCAGTACCCTATTTTTTTTAGGTTCAATTGAAAAAAACTCTTCGCGTATAGGAAAACTAAGGATGAACACGGACCCCTTACCCTGTTCGCTTTTTAGCTCTATCCTACCCCTATGCTTTTGAACGATCTCATATACCAGCGACAGTCCCAGACCGGTCCCTTTGCCGACTTCTTTAGTGGTAAAAAAAGGCTCAAATATTTTTTCCTGAGTTTGTTTAGAGATTCCGCTCCCCGTATCGCTTATATACATTTCGACAAACTCATGGTCAGACTTGATTGCCTTTACTGTCCGCACGGTTAAAATTCCCCCTTGCGGCATGGAATCAATGGCGTTATTACAAAGATTAATCACTACCTGTTGCATTTGATTACTGTTTAAAAGAAAATTAGGCAGGTCCGGATAGAAATCTTTAACCAACTCTATGGACTTAACTTTAGTCTGCGTCTCAATCAATGCCAAGGCGTTTAGCGCCACGTCATTTAAATTGCATTCCTGTTTTTTGATTCCGCCTATCCTGGAAAAAGTGAGGAGTTCTTGAACCAGGTTTTTACATCGCTTTGCTTCGCGTTCTATGGACCGAAGCGGAAATAAAAAGGCGTTTTCGGAGTCCATTTTATTTAAAACGCTTTGCGCAAATCCTAATATCACTCCTAATGGGTTATTAATTTCATGGGCAATACCGCTTGCCAACTGCCCAACCGCGGACATTTTTTCCGATTGAACCAATTGAGTCTGAAGTTTCCTCCTTTCTTCTTCCGCTAATTTACGCTCTTTAATTTCGTTGCGAAGAGCGCCGGTGCGTTTTTTAATTTTTTCTTCCATACTCTCATGAAACTCAAAGAGCTTTGCCATCATAATATTAAACGCTTTGGCGAGATCTCCGATCTCATCCCTAGAAAGCAATGGAACCTGTTCCGTGCGTTCACCGCGCGCAATTTTTTCGGTTGCTTGCCTAAGCGCTTCAATAGGCCGGGTAACAAACCTAACCATTAAAAACAACACGCCCCCGGCAATAAATCCAATTATAGGAATCAATGCCAAAGTATACCGGACTGCTATTTTATTAGCCGATGCAAAAGCGAGTTGAGTTGGCAATGATAAAACCAATATCCACTGGCTGCCTTGATAACTCAAATAGCCTTGTTGCCTTATAAAAGAAGAAAGCGAGTCACTCGCCAAGAGACCATCTTTTGCAGAAAGAATAACCGACCGCGCGTTTTGAGCAGCGAACTGGTTAAAAAACGTTTTCCCCTTAATACTTTTAAACAACAGGCCTTCCACCCCGTATTTGTGATTAACCGCAATCACTTGCCCGCTTGCGTTAATTAAGATACCCTGCTGTTCCATATCCTCTAAAATTTCCATAACAACAGGCCAGGAAAGGAAACCTACTACGGCCCCAACCACAGGGTTTCGACCTAAACTATCATCTCTGATCGGAGTAACAAACATAACGGTAGGTTTTTTAGTTTCTAGAGTTCTCACTTGCAGATCAGAATAATAAGACTCGCCGTTTAAAACCTTATGCAATATTTCGGGAGTTAAAACTTGTGGGTTCGAAAAGCTTCCAATCCTTTTATTTTTATTAGAGACCACTATTTTACCTTTGAAATCAACGAGTTCAAGAACGTCCCAGGGTCCGGTCAGTACCACTAGTTTTTGAATTTTTTTAGCCGCTTGTTTAATTTTTTCCGGGGAACGGTTGGACATCACTTCAATTAAAGTTTGATACTGGGCAATAGCTTGCAAGTTGTTATACCGCTCATAAAGCAGCCGGTCAATCTTATCCATGGTTTGCCGGGCAATTTCCAATTGATGCTCTCCAATAAATTTTTGCAAAAACGGCTTAATCGAAATAATAATGAAAAAGCTTCCAAAAATCGTTCCGAGCACGCTAATCAAAACAACGATCAGCGTAAGCTTTAAAGAAAGTTTCATAACCGATCTCCCAAAATTCGAGAAATTGTTTCTTTTAACTCATCGGCGTTAAAGGGTTTTCTCAAAAAATCGTCTGCGCCGGCGTTTAAAGATTGTTTTGCCGATTCATCAGGGTTGTGTCCAGAAATAGCTAATATTTTAATCTTGTTCAACTTTGAATTAGACCGGATCATGCCGCACACTTTCAACCCGTCCATTCCGGGAAGCCTTAAATCTAATATAATTAAGGAAAGTGCCAATTCCGACACTTTTTGTCCGGCTTCAAAACCATCTATCGCTTCATGCGCTTCTATCCCGGGGTATAATTTAGCCAACGTCCGCCTGATCACTGCGCGAACCGCCGCTTCATCGTCCACAATCAGCACTTGCAGCGTTCTGCTTTCCATCAACTCTTTTGGCACTGGAATATTGTGTTTTTTCAAAAATACCCAAAGGTCATTATTCCACACCCGCCGATGCCCTCCCCCCGTGGTAAAAGTGGGTAAGAGCCCCTTGTCTACCCAGTTGCCAACCGTAGTGGGGCTAACATTACAAATGCCTGCAATTTCATAAGTCCCAAAAGCTTTTTTGCTCATCTGTGTCTATCAACTCCTTTAATTTATCTGGTTGTGTTGGTCGTATTATATGTTTAATATGATTTATGCATTTTGTCAAGGGAGGGGGTAAAAATAACCTCATTTTAAAGACCCCGACTTCCGCGCTATTTTAAAAGAACGTGTTGATTTATCAATAAATAAGTTTTTACTAGGCACTACATTTTTTAATAATGTATGGAATATCAATGCGATTTATTTTTAGGGCTTTATAGATTTTTTGGGTTTCGATTGGAATGCGGGAGGGTAGGGCATAGCGGATACGTTTGGTAGCGTCCCAGAGGACGCTGGTTTGCGCACGAATTAAAAACTGACGAATGAGTTCGATAGAAAGTTTTTTATATTGCAGCCTGACGCGATGCTCCACTTGTTTAGCCAGTAAGTAAGCTGTAA